>JAZRQN010000106.1:0-24552 GCA_045649855.1 Acutalibacteraceae bacterium
CCGTACCAGTTTTGCGGCACGAACACGGTACAGATCCAAAAGATGGTCAGCACCAATTTCATACGCGGGTCCATACGGTGCACTATCGAATCGACCGCAAAATACTGTCCCATCGTAATATCTTTCAGCATGTTCCCACCCCCTTTTCCTGCAAGAGGGCACGAATTTTCTGTGCCGCCTGTTCAACCGTGAACACATCGGTATCCACCGACAGACCGTTTGCACGAAGTGCATACAGCATACGGGTTACCGACGGCACGGAAAGTCCGATTTTTTGCAATTCTTCCACGCGGGAAAACACCGCTTTTGCGGTATCGTACATCGCCACTCGGCTGTTTTCCATCACCAGCACGCGATCGGCAATACGCGCAACGTCCTCCATACTGTGCGAAACCATCAGCACGGTGGTACCGTTTTCCTTGCGATAACGGTCAATCTGCGAGAGCAACACCTCGCGTCCTTGCGGATCAAGGCCTGCTGTAGGCTCATCCAATACCAACACTTCGGGGCGCATCGCCATCACGCCCGCAATCGCAGCACGACGTTTTTCACCGCCCGACAGATCGAACGGCGATTTGTCCAGCAAATCGCGGTCAAGACCCACCATTTGAGCCGCTTCATATACACGTTCAGACACTTCTTGTTCCGACAGACCCATATTCTGCGGACCAAACGCGATATCTTTAAACACCGTATCCGCAAACAACTGATATTCGGGATACTGAAACACCATACCAACCTGAAAACGCACCGAACGAATCGCTTTGGGCTCTGCCCAGATGTCCTTGCCGTGCAACAACACCTGTCCGGACGACGGACGGAGCAAGCCATTGAGATGTTGTACCAACGTGGATTTCCCCGAACCGGTATGGCCGATAATCGCCGTCAGTTCGCCCTGTTCAAATGCCACCGAAACGTCCTGTAATGCCGCGCGTTCAAACGGCATACCTGCCGAGTAGGTATAGCAAAGGTTTTTCGTTTCTAAAATACTCATACGGCATCACCTGCCTTTTCCAACAAACCCATGACCGCTTCCACACATTCTTCCTCGGTCAAAACGGTCGGCAGGTCAAAGCCCGCCTGCTGTAACAAGTACGCAAGTTCGGTGGGTTGCGGTACATCCAACTGAAATGTGCGCAACGTATCCACCTGCGCAAACACCTCTCGCGGTGAACCGTCCAAGCGGAGTTCTCCGTTGTCCAGTACCACCACACGATCGGCAAGCGCCGCTTCTTCCATGTAATGCGTGATGAGCACCACCGTCATACCGCGCTCTTTGTTGAGCATACGAACGGTGTCCAACACTTCTTTTCGTCCTTTCGGATCCAACATCGCAGTCGGTTCATCCAACACGAGCACATCCGGTTGCATCGCCAGCACGCCTGCAATCGCCACACGTTGCTTTTGTCCACCGGACAACTGATGCGGCGCACTGTCTTTATATTCGTACATCCCGACCGCACGCAACGCGTCTTCCACCCGCCGGCAGATCTCCGTCGGGGGCACACCAAGATTTTCAGGGCCAAACGCCACATCTTCTTCCACAATGGAAGACACCAACTGGTTGTCAGGATTTTGCTGTACCATACCGACAGTACGACGGATCTCGTACAATTTCTCCTCATCCGTCGTATCCATACCATCCACCACCACTTTGCCGCCACTGGGCAACAAAATAGCGTTGAAATGCTTTGCTATCGTGGATTTGCCGGAACCATTGGAGCCGAGCAACGCAACAAAACTCCCCTTCTCAATTGAAAGGTCTACACCTTTGAGTACCAATTGAGACGGTTCATTTGCATATTCATATTCAAATTTCACCTGTTTAGCGCCAATGATCTCCATAGTTCCTCCGAAACATTACACATCTTCGTGCCACATCGCAGTCGCACCGCACGGCAACACCAAACCACTCGCGGTTACCGGCAAGCCGATCTCATCCGCAGAGGTTACACCACCGTATTTTTTATCCATCAGCGATGCCAAAATGTACTGCATCACCGACGGGGATAATCCTGTTGTATACGAATTAATCAGGAAGAATAACGGCGTATCGGACAACAGTTTGACACATTCCGATACAAGAGCGTATATCTGTTCTTCCAATTTCCACACCTCGCCGCCCGGGCCTCTGCCGTAGGACGGGGGGTCCATCAGAATGGCATCATATCTGTTCCCACGGCGCAATTCGCGCTGCACGAATTTGCCGCAATCGTCCACCAACCAGCGCATCGGACGGTCAGAAAGCCCCGATTCGACCGCGTTTTCACGACCCCACGACACCATACCTTTGGATGCGTCCACGTGGGTAACGTGCGCACCTGCCGCTACACACGCCAGCGTTGCACCGCCCGTATAGCCGAACAGATTGAGCACACGGATCGGTCTGCCTGCATTTTGAATGAACTCGGTCATCTTATCCCAGTTGACCGCCTGCTCAGGAAACAGACCTGTGTGTTTAAAGCCCATCGGTTTCAGATTGAATTTGAGATCCCCATAGGAGATCTGCCAACTGGCGGCAACGGGACGAAATGTTTCCCAATGTCCGCCACCCGTACCAGAACGGATATACCGCGCATGTGCAGTCTTCCACCGCGGGTCTTTGCGCGGACTTTTCCAGATGATCTGGGGATCGGGGCGAATGAGGATCACATCTCCCCAACGTTCCAGACGCTCGCCGTCGCCTGCATCCAGCAATTCATAATCTTTCCAGTTATTTGCCACTCTCATATTGATTTCAACCGCCGATCAAATTTTTTATTGCCTCACAAATGGTCATCGCCGCTTCGTTGATGACCTCGAATTCTTTTCCTTCTACCATCACGCGGATAAGCGGTTCTGTGCCCGAAGGACGAACCAACACGCGACCCTCTTTACCGAGCGATGCATTCACGTCGTCGATCAATTTCGCGATATCCGCACTGTCATTGTACATCGCTTTTTGTGCCGCATCCGCACGCACGTTGAGCAACACCTGCGGATACCGTTGCATCACCGATGCCACTTTGGACAACTTCTGTCCATGACGGCGCGCCGCCGCGAGCAAATGCATCGCAGAAAGCTGTCCGTCACCCGTAGTACCGTACTGTCTCAAAATGATGTGTCCGGATTGTTCACCGCCAACGATATAATCTTCTTTAATCATTTCTTCCAACACATAACGGTCGCCCACCTTGGTGGAGGCAACGTGAATATCTACGTCTTCGCAATAACGGAAGAAACCAAGATTGGACATCACGGTTACCACAGCGGTGTTGCCGCGCAACTCGCCACGGTCTTTCAGGTCGGTAGCGAGCACCGCGATCATCTGATCGCCGTCGATCACGTTGCCGTTTTCATCTACCGCCAAGCAACGGTCTGCGTCGCCGTCAAATGCAACGCCGCCGTCCAATTTATGTTTCTTTACATACGCGGCAAGCGGCTCCATATAAGTCGAACCGCAATTTGCGTTGATATTCACACCGTCAGGAGTGCAGGACAGATACTCGCACCGCACGCCCAGCGCATCAAACAGTTTTTTTGCAGTTACGCTGGCAGAACCGTTCGCGCAGTCCACCGCGATATGCATACCGCTGATATCCACGTTCATGGTGGACAGCAAGTGGCGGATGTAATCCTCCACCGCCTTTTCACAGCGATACACGCGACCCACGTCGCCGCCGACAGGCACAGGCAACTCCTCTGCGTGATCCAGCACGATCGCTTCGATCCGCTCTTCTATCGCATCGGACAGTTTGAAACCTTCGCCATTGAAGATCTTAATGCCGTTGTATTCACAAGGATTATGCGAAGCGGAGATCATCACCGCCGCATCCGACTCATACGCTTTCGCCAAGAACGCCACCGCAGGCGTGGGGACAACACCAAGCAGATACACGTCAGCACCCACCGAGCAAAGACCGGCCGCCAGAGCGGTTTCTAACATATCACCGGACGCACGCGTATCTTTACCGATCAGCACCTTCGGGCGTTTACCCTCGGCAGTCAGCACCTTTGCCGCTGCGCGGCCGATGGACATTGCGAGTTCTGCGGTCAATTCCGTATTTGCGACGCCTCTTGCGCCGTCAGTACCAAATAATCTTCCCATTGTTTCTCCCTCTCAATCGGTTTTTAAAGTAACGTCGTCTGCTCAGGCGCACTTCCCGATGCGCCGGGAGCAGGTAATCCCAGATGTACATAAGCGGCAGGCAATACCACCCTGCCACGCGGTGTGCGGCTCAAAAAGCCGATCTGCATCAGATACGGTTCGTATACGTCTTCTATGGTAACCGATTCCTCACCGATCACCGCTGCAACCGTATCCAAACCTACAGGGCCACCGTTGTAATGCTTGATCATCGCTTCCAACATATTGCGGTCCACGCGATCCAGTCCCAATTCATCCACTTCCATACGATCCAACGCTTTGGCGGCGGTGGTATCATCAATCACACCGTCGTTGATGACCTGTGCAAAATCTCTCACGCGTTTGAGCATACGGTTGGCAATACGCGGTGTACCGCGACTGCGCGATGCAATCTCCAACGCACCGTCCTCATCGCACGGCGTATTGAGTATCTGTGCACTGCGCCCGACGATACGCGCGAGTTCCGCAGGCGTATACAGTTCCAAGCGCAAAATGACACCAAAACGATCTCGAAGCGGCGCGGATAACTGACCCGCACGGGTGGTAGCGCCGATCAGGGTAAACTTCTGCAACGGCAGGTGGATAGAAGATGCGCCCTGTCCCTTTCCGTTGATAATGTCAATCGCGAAATCTTCCATAGCGGGGTACAGAATTTCTTCCACCGTGCGCGGCAACCGATGGATTTCATCGATGAACAGCACGTCCCCCTCTTCCATGTTGGTCAGCAAAGCCGCCAGATCACCGGGGCGTTCCAGTGCAGGACCGGACGTTACACGGAAGTTGACCCCCAATTCGTTGGCGATAATCGCCGCCAAGGTGGTCTTGCCCAAACCGGGAGGGCCGTACAACAATACGTGGTCAAGCGGTTCGTTGCGCATTTTCGCGGCATCGATAAACACCGACAGATTTTCTTTCACTTTTTCCTGTCCGATATATTCCTGCAAGGTGCGCGGACGCAACGGGTTATCACCGTCATCTTCAGGCAGATATTCCGCCGCTACCATACGGTTTTCGTAATCAGTTTCAAAATCCATCCGAGCACCTCCTTATCGTTTGTTCGCCAGCAACCGCAACGCACCGCGCACCAGCGCTTCCACAGGTTGCGTGCTGTCCAGTTTGCCGACAGCCGCCGATGCTTCCGATGCAGAGAAGCCAAGCACAGTCAAAGCACTGACCGCCTCTGCCGCGTTACCGGCAGCGGACGGCGATCCCGTCTGCGGCATCTCCACACCACCGCTGCTCGGCAGTGCAAATTTATCTTTCAATTCCAATACAATGCGCTGTGCCAGTTTCGGACCGACACCCGAAGCTTTGGTGAGCGCTTTGAAATCTCCTGCCGCCACCGCCAGCGCGACACGCTCAGGAGTCAATTCCGATAAAATAGCAAGCCCCACTTTCGGGCCGACACCCGAAACGGTAGTCAGTATTCTAAAGGTCGCCAACTCGTCCTGCTCTGCAAAGCCGAACAGTTCCATCGCATCTTCGCGTACATTGAGCGCAGTATATAACATCACTTCACTGCCAATGGCAGGTAAGCATCTCGCCGTATTCGACGTAATCTGACACGCCATTCCCACGCCGCCGCATTCTACTACGGCCAATTTAGGATCTGCATGCAACAGTTTTCCGCGTACACTGTATATCATATCTTCTTCCCTCGCATTTCGAGCAGTGAATTCTTGATGGATGATCCGCCGTACTGCGCGTGGCAAATGGCAAGCGCCAACGCATCCGCCGTATCATCGGGTTTGGGAACCGACTTCAAGCGTAACAGCCGTTTGGTCATTTCCATCACCTGCGGTTTTTCCGCTTGTCCGTATCCCGTTACGGCACTCTTGACCTGCAACGGCGTATATTCGTAAAACGGTACGCCGTGTTGCTGTAACGCCAGCAGGATCACACCGCGCGCTTCCGCCACATCAATAGCCGTCTTTTGGTTGTTCTGGAAATACAATTTTTCCACCGACGCCACGTCAGGTTGATACCGTTCAAGCACAGCCGACAGATCAGCGTGTATTTTCTCCAGACGTTCCGCAAACGGTCTGCCGGCTTGTGTCAGCACGGCGCCGAAATCGATGGGTGAAAACCTGCCTCTCTCATAGTTGATAACACCCCAGCCGACGATCGCGTAACCGGGATCAATCCCGAGAATGACCATGTTTTCACCTCCGTTTCTTACCGTCTTTCACACCGCAAACGGCGCGCGACGGCACTATTTAAATTATTATAACATATAATTATAGAAAATGCAAAACTTTCACGCATTTTATTTATAAATTTTTTTAAAAAATTACGGTTGCCATACCATATTTTTTCGTGTATAATAAAACTACTTGTATGTATAGCGAGGTCTTTCACGTGAACATAACATATTTAGACAACAGCGCTACCACTGCCGTATGCGATGCGGCAGTGGAAAAAGCGGCATATATGATGCGCTCGTGCTTCGGCAACCCCTCCTCCCTCCACCGTTTGGGATTTGAGGCGGAAGCAGAATTGAACGCAGCAAAAGAGGCGGTCGCCGCGTTGATGGGCGCACCTGCCCGCGACGTGTATTTCACGTCAGGCGGTACCGAAGCCAACAATCTGGCGGTCATCGGTGGTGCGCACGCCAAAATGCGGCGCGGTAAACACATCGTTACCACTGCCGTGGAACACGCTTCCGTCGCCGACGCAATGGACGTGCTCGAAAAAGAAGGGTTTGAAATTACGCGGTTGGTGCCTGAAGCAAACGGTGCGATCACGGTGGATGCCATCGTGGATGCTTGCCGCGCAGATACTGTTCTCGTGTCGGTGATGTTGGTCAACAACGAGACGGGGGCTCGTTTTCCCCTAGAACAAGCCATCCCTCGTATACGCAAACGTTCACCGCTCGCGTTCATCCATTGTGATGCTGTACAGGCGGCAGGTAAAACACCTTTACACGCTCTGAAGTGGCAGGTGGATGCCATGAGCATTTCCGCTCACAAGTTGCACGGTCCCAAGGGATGCGGCGCTTTGTATATCCAAAAAGGTTCACGTATCATGCCCCGTCAATTCGGCGGAAAACAACAACCGGGCGTGCGCCCCGGAACCGAATCCACACCGCTCATCGCCGCTTTCGGCGCCGCGGTCAAAGCCCTCCCTCCGATCGAGCAACAGCGCAACACTTACGAGCAACTACAACAGCATTTGTTGCAAAAACTGCGCGAACTGCCTGATGTCGTACTGCACACTTCCGAAAACACCGTGCCGTACATCGTTCATTTTTCGGCTATCGGTCTGCGCAGTGAGACTATTCTGCATTTTTTATCCGAGCGAGGCATTTTTGTTTCCAGCGGTTCTGCGTGTTCTAAAGGTGCTAAAAGCCCTGTTTTGACCGCTATGGGACTACCGCCTGCAGAAATTGACAGTGCTGTTCGGGTAAGTTTCAGCCACACCAACACCATCGCTGACATCGATCGATTCACCGATGCATTGACAGAAGCCATACACACACTTGCACGTAAAAAGTAACGGCGAAAGGAACGCATAACATGAGAAATGATTTTTCCGATAAAGATTTCGAATCTACCGAACAAGAGATTCTGTCTTTGCTCCAACAAATTCAAAACGAAGCAAAACTTCCGAAAGATACTGAAGAAGGTGTGCAAACAGACGATCTGTTCGCTGATGATGAAGCGCTTGAGGATACCGATCCCAAGCTCTCTTTCTCCGACGTACCGTTGATTTTTGATATCGACGAGCCGAACGAATCGACAGAACGTCCCTCTCGTCGCAAGGTAAAAAAACACGCTTTGCTCGCGACCCCTGCCGCACAGGCAGCCGCCGCGCAGCAGTTGATCCCCACACCTGTTGAACAAAGCACACCGAAACCCAAGAAAACATCGTCGGTCGCACACAGTATTTTTCCGTACAAGGGTGATTCAGCAGGCGAGGTTGTGCGTAAATGCATCTTCCTGATTTCGTTGGTTGCATTTATCGGTTCTATCGCCTTTTTGACATACTTTATGGTCTTGGAGCCGCAACAAGTGGAAAGCGATAATCTGTACTACGCAGAATTGTACAACGATCAGGAAGGCAACGAAAAATCCAAAGATCCGTACGACTATCCTGCAGGTATGCAATCGTCTTTCCGCCAGTTGTATGACATCAACAAAGACGTTGCAGGTTGGCTGTCTTACGTTTCATCCGATAAGGATATGTTTTTGGACATTGATCTTCCCGTGGTACTTTGCGACAACAACGACAAATATCTGAACCACGGTTTTGACGGTTCCAAGAGCCGCAGCGGTACGCTGTTCTTCGATAGTTCCAACGTGATGGATCCCAACGTGCGCAACAAAGTGAATATCATCTACGGCCACAATATGAACAGCGGCGCGATGTTCGCCGGTTTGAACGAACTGGTCGGCAACGTGTATCACGCCAGATCCGCACCGTACATTTCGCTGAACACGCTGTACGAAAAACAAGAATACGTCGTATTTGCCGTTATCGTCTGTGATGAAAGCGCCGAACAAGGCAGACAGTTTGGATATCTGCGCAATTCGTTTGCAGATGATACCGACTTTATCAATTATGTCAACGAACTGCGTGCGCGCTCGATGTTCGACTACCCCGTCGACGTTACCGCAGAGGATGAATTGCTCATTCTATCCACCTGCACCAACAAACATCAGGTGAAGTTGGAAAACGGCAGATTGGCTGTCATCGCACGCCGTGTGCGCGATGACGAGAAAACGACGATTGACACTACCGGCATCACCAAAAACGAAGACGTAATCATGCCGTACGCGTGGTACACCGCGCAGGACAAAACACCGCACGTATTCTACACGCAGTCGGATTATCACATTCCTGAAGACAGCATCGTGCAGACCACGACCACAACAACCACAGGCACCACTACTTCTACAACCCCCTCTGCCAATACTTCCGCGAATTCTTCTGCCAACACTTCAGGGAACACGTCTTCCAACACTTCTCGCAGCACCTCCGTTACCCGCTCTAACACCGTTGGCAACACGACAGCTCCTCGCTCGACTGTAAGAAGTACAAGCGTGTCTACAATCGAAGAAAACGCGACCACAACCACGACCACCGTCTCTGTAAGCGGCACCGATGCAAGCACAACCACCACGTCCGATCACGCCACTGACGGCACGGCAGACGGTGCAACCGTTTCCACATCCGAACAAACAAATGGTTCTACTGATACCGAAACGACCGGTACAAGCAACCAGTCTTAAATCATTGACCACGGAAGGAAATACCCATGAACGATACAAAGCTGCAGGAAATCCTGCTGATTAAAAATGGCGAATTGGCATTGAAAGGACTCAATCGCGGCACTTTTGAAGCCGTGTTGGTAAAGAATTTGCGCTACCGTTTGCGCAAACTCGGACACTTCCAGATTCGCAAAGCACAGTCCACCGTCTATATCGAACCCACAGACGACACCGCCGATCTGGATGCGGCGTGTGATGCAGTTTCCAGAGTGTTTGGTATTGCAGGATTTTCGCGTGCTTGCGTAACCGAAAAAGATATCGATGCTATCGGCAATGCCGCTATCACCTATCTGCGCGACGAATTATCGGCGGCTGCCACCTTTAAAGTGGAAGCCAAACGTGCCGATAAAACGTTCGCTATGACCTCTCCTGAGATCTGTCGTGAAATCGGCGCACGAATCCTGGACGCTTATACACATCTGACGGTAGACGTGCATCAACCCGACATTATCGTGTACGTTGAAATCCGTGATTTCGGTGCGTACGTACACGCACCGCAATTACCCGGCGCAGGCGGTATGCCTGTCGGCACCGGCGGAAAATGCGGCATCCTGATTTCCGGCGGTATCGATTCCCCTGTTGCCGCATATATGATGGCAAAACGCGGTATCGAACTGACCGGCATCCATTTCGCTTCTCCCCCCTACACCAGTGAACGCGCCGAGCAAAAGGTGATCGATCTGTTGCGTCAGGTTTCACTGTACGCAGGACATATCCCGTTGCACATCGTGCCGTTCACTCACATTCAGGAAGAAATCCAAGCAAATTGTCCCGAAGAATATTTCACGCTCATTATGCGGCGTTTCATGATGCGCATCGCGTGCCGCGTGGCCAAGGAAGCCAAATGCGGCGCTCTGATCACCGGTGAAAGTGTCGGTCAGGTAGCCAGCCAGACCATTCCTGCATTAGCTTGCACCGATGCGGTTACCAATCTGCCCGTTTTCCGCCCCGTCATCGGTATGGACAAAGAAGAGATCGTACGTATTGCGCGCAAGATCGACACCTTCGAAACTTCTATACAGCCGTTTGAAGATTGCTGTACAGTATTCACACCCCGTCATCCCTGCACGCGCCCGAAGATCGATCTGGTCGCCAAAGCGGAAAGCGTGCTTGACGTTGACGGTTTGATTGAAGAAGCCATGGCAGGCATTCGCTTCGTGCACATCTGATACCATTAAATATCACAGAAAAGGAGGGACAACATGGTCGATCAAATCACCAAAGCCGCTATGGCGGCGGTGGATATATTACGCCAAAAGCAGTTGCTGGTCGCCACGGCGGAATCCTGCACAGCAGGCCTGTTGTCCGCCTCCATCACTGCCGTATCAGGCGCTTCCGCCGTTTTTGGATGCGGTGTTTCCGCATACTCCCCCGAAGTCAAGCACGACGTATTGCACGTACCTGCGGACATTCTGGAACAACACGGTACCGTCAGTCGCGAGACCGCGATTGCTATGGCTGACGGGGTTCGTCGGATGAGTGCTGCCACCATCGGTGTATCCATCACAGGTGTTGCAGGACCTGATCCCAGCGAGGGGAAACCCGTCGGCACGGTGCATATTGCTTTAGCGGATGAGAACCGCGTATGGTTGCAACAACTGACACCGCAAGCGTCTCCTGCCTCCCGAGAACAGATACGCCACGCGGCGGTAAACACCGCTTTGCAAATGATCAAGCAATATGCAGATGCCTATCCGGCATTGCCTGCAGGCAGCATTCCGCTCGTTCAACCGACCGAGTCAGAAGTCATCATTCCTGCCGCACCACCCGTCCGTCCGCGTCGGTTTTTGGCAACGATATTGCCTTGGCGCGGAGATACGATCAAAGAACGTATCGTGAAACTCGGCGCCTGCTTGGCAGCTACGGCATTGTTGGCATTGGGGTGTGTCGTTACATATCGGCTATACAGCGAAAACGACAACCGTTCACTGTACAGCGACCTGCAAGGTATGTACACCGATGAACAACAAGAGATCATCTCCGACGACAACGGCATGTTGCAGCGTTTCGCATCCCTCTATTCGCAAAACGCAGATATCGGCGGCTGGATCCGCATCAGCGGTACTTCTGTTAACTATCCCGTTATGAAAAACGCAGGTAGCGACTATTATGCAGATCATAATTTCCGACAGCAGGCTTCCGCGTATGGTGTTCCGTATTTCGACAGCCACAACAACCTGGTTTCCAAACAATCCAAAAACAAATCCACCATCGTCTACGGTAACAACACCGAGGACGGACAGATGTTTTCCGAAATCACCGCATATCGCGACGTGGAATTTTTCGCAGAACACGCGATTATTGAAATGAGCACCTTATATGCAGCCAACAACTGGTTGTTATTCGGTGTGATGGTGTTAGATCCCGACGAGATCAACGCGTTTGAATACAACAAAACTACCTTCGAAAACGACGAGGTGTTTTCGCAACACGTTTCTGACATTCGCAAACGGTCGTTGGTCAATACCGATATTGAAGTAAACGCCGATGACGAGCTATTGTTACTGGTAACACAAGCAGACGAAGAATACGGGTTTGACGGCGCCATCATGGTGGTGGCAGGACGGCGTCTGCGCGACGGCGAGATTCCGCCCGAAAATACCGCATCTTTGGTGTCTGTTAACCACACCGTGCTGATGCCTCGTGTATGGGTGCGCGCAAATCACGACACAACGACAAAACGCCGCACCACGACAGCACGCCGTACTACAACGGCTACCACTGTAACAACCACGTCAATTACCACCACATCCGATACCAACCATTCCACGGGCGCCAACGAGTCGCCCGGCTCTTCTGCCGCGACAACAACCTCGCAGGAAACTATTCCAAATACATCTGCAATTCAATCCACAACACAAACAACCACCACATCGGAAATCACCGAATCCTCTGACACGCAGACCACCACGACATCAGAACCATAAAAACAAAAAGATGACGAAACAAGTTGCTGTTTCGTCCGCTTTTATATTGTTTATTGATCAAGACGCTTTTCCCACGGAATCATACACATCGCTTCTGCGACCGGTTCACGCATCCACAAAGATGGGGTGATCCGCAGGGTAAATCCATTACCCGGATTGCACACACAGTCTCCCATAGACAATCTGGGAAGTGCATAGGTCATCATCAGCATCATAATCACGCCGCCGTGGGTGCAAATCACCGCTTCGGTCTCCCCTTTGCGCATCAATTCTTCCACAACCGCTTCAAAAGCGGCGGTAACGCGCTCACGGAATTCTTCGGTGGATTCGCCGCCGGGAATTTCTTTGGAAGTGCCTTCCATCCACTCTAAAAAGTTCGGATCGTTTTTGAGTTGTACAATGTTTTTGCCTTCCCAATCGCCAAAATCACATTCGGTCAACCCTTCCACCGTCTGCACCTGCGCACCGGGATACAGCACTTCCATCGTCTGTTTACAACGGGTAAGCGGCGCAGAGAAAAACCTCGCCGCACCGGGATACTCCATCGTTCCTTTCAGCTGTAACAACTCTTTCAATCCTTCGGGCGACAGCGGCGTATCAGTGCGACCGCTGTACACACCGTTGCTGTTATCCGTCGTTTTTCCGTGCCGAATTAGATGGATTTTGTAAGTTTTCATCAAAATTTCCTCCCGATTGTTGCAATTTGACGATTTACAAATGGTATCATTTGTTATATAATAATTAAACGCACCGTAATATTCTCAGTTTTTTGGAGGTCGCACATGAACAGTACATTCCCGCGGATGATCACCCTGCTTCGTAAAGAACAAGGGATCAGTCAGAAAAAAGCAGCAGCCGATCTGGGCATTTCCCAGGCGTTGTTGTCTCATTATGAAAAAGGTATCCGGGAATGCGGACTGGATTTTGTTGTGCGCACCGCCGACTACTACGGTGTTTCTTGCGACTACCTGTTGGGACGTACCGCTGATAAGAGCGGTGCCATGATCGCCGTGGACGACATCCCCGAAAACGATCCGTCCATCCATGACAATCACCTGAAAGGCGGCGTTCTGCCCGTTCTCAACAAGAAGCTGGTCATCAACTCGTTGCATATCGTGTTCGATATGTTGCAAAAATGCAATAACAAAGGTTTGACCACCAACGTGTCCGCCGCGCTCTCCTTAACGGTGTACGCGCTGTTCCGTCAGATCTATGCGGCGAATCCCAAAAACCCCGCCGCCATGTTCTCGGTTGACAGATACCTGTTCCAGGCGGCTTCCATCGGTGAGATCAGCAAATCGATTGCGCGCACCGGTGAGTTGGCACGCGGCAAGACCATCGGCGGTATGGAAGGTGTCAAAGTGGAAAATCTGCCTGCTATTCTGCCGGATGACATCGCCAGACAGTATCCGATGTTCTCCACTTCCCTGCTCAATCTCCTGCGCAACGCAGAAGCGTATATGCAGGAACAATAAACCATATGTACACGATAAAAAAGCTGCCATTGGCAGCTTTTTTTATTTCTTTTTTGGGAACTTCTTTTTCAATTCGGACAGATTGAGCGGATATGCCAAAAACGGCAGTACCAGCATCACCAGACCGACAGCGCCGATGAGAAAACTGTCAAATCCGCCGACAACGGAATTTTCGGCAGGCGGCACCATTACAATAAAACATGCGCAGAATACGGCGTGTAACGCACCGAGTATGCGCATAAACCATACGTCGTATGCCGATTTGGTCAGCGTCATCACCGCCGCAGAGGGCAACACCATCTGCAACACAACCAGCAACAACGCCCACAACGTTCCGTGGTATGCGTTTTTTGCCAACTGGAAAACCAGTAAAAAGAATACAGCGGCAACAATCAACATCTGATAACTGCGCGCAATCACACGCACCGCGCGATGCTGTCTCAAATAAACCGGCAACAGCGCCAAAGCCGCCGCGACAAAGAATATTACCACCTTGGACAACCCCAGCAGGAAGGTCAGTGCCACGGTAACGAATGCCATCACAGACAAAATTTTACGATATTTTTCCAGTGCATATTCACTTGTTTTTGCCATAGTTGCCTCCAAATACTGTAGTATCTCAAATTATACAGTATCTGTCATAAAAAATCAAGTTTCTCCCAGCACTCTTGTGTGAAATATCTGTGAATTGCCACGCTTTTTGGTTTTGTGTAACCGTTTTTGATAGGCAAGCGCAATATCCGCGTGTAATTTGAAATGCTCCAGCGACAGCGGCACCAATCGTAACAAAAAATGTCGCGCGTGAATGTGCATCATTTCACCCGTACGACCTCGAACATTCCATAATTTTCGCCATACGCTGCATTCGCTCGTCGGTTCGACCAACAAACGAAATACAATACGCAATCTGCGTATGAGCCAGCGAGCACCAAACACACCCACAATACCAAACATGGCACCTGCCGCCGCCAGCAACGCTTGCGCATGCGTATACACCTGATCGCTGCCCACCGCCACCAACAACAGCGGCGGCAACAGCACGGCGGCATACACGAGCAAACGAAAAGCATCCCAATACAACTGCCGTTTGCACGCCGCCAGCGGATGCCGATACGCCGCAAAAAACGTGCGTACCATACTATCCCGTCCCGTCGCGGTGTGCAAATTGTAAATTTCGCAGGTATCGGACGTTCTTCGCCGTCTTGTTGCCGCCAATTTACGACAAACCGCATAATATCCTTCGTGCGCCGCCCCCAGCAACAACCGATTGAGCAAAAAACCACTGACAAGTGTAACTACTTGCCACTTATCGTTAGGCGGTAACAGCCGCCGTGCCGTCATTTCCAACGCCACAGGCAACAACCAACACAGCCAAAGCCAGAACTCAATGATGTACAACTGCGCGCGAACACCTTTTAAACTGCCGATCCTGCACATAAAAAAGACACCTTCTCTCTCCGATTAGTATAGGCAAGAGAAGGTGTCTTTATTTGCTTGAATATTCAGGGTTGCACCGATAGACCTACGTGTTCACGCAACGAAGCGATACCGTATAAAAACCAAATGACCTGTTCACCGTTTCCAGGGTCTATCGTATTCCAACCGTTTGCGGTGGGCTTCATCTTTTCCATATAGATAGTGCCGTTATGATAGGTATTTAAAAACTGTAACGTTTTCAAAGCGTGAGACATATCGTTAGCATCTACCGCCGCCGCGATGTCCCAGCCGACGCTTTTACCCAGTATCCAGTTCTTCACCGTACCATCTGACGCGCTTTCGACGACAAGGTATCCGCCTTTACCAGCTTTACTCCACAGCACCTCGCGCACGTACGCCGCAGTGTTTTGTAAAATCTGCGAATCGAGTCCCAAACCATCGGTTGCAAACGGAGACAAGCACACCCAACTGACTCCGAGTTCCACAGTTCCCTGTCCGTTATCATAATATCGCTGTTCCAGGTACACAGTTTTGCCGTTCACTTCACGGGTGAGGTTTTCAGCAATGCCTGTTTTGATTTTCTGCAACGTTTCCTGCCACAAAACCGCATCCGCCTGTTTACCGTTTGCGTTTGCCACCTTGACCATCTGTTCCAAAGCGGAAACGGTGAAACTGTTGGTCAGCAGATCAAACACGTCGTGATAATCTTCGCTGTTGCGCATACGCGTATGGGTGAAACGGCGGTTACGCACCAAACCGAACTCCTCATAAAAATAGGTATCGCTGCAAAATGCATCCGCTTCGCGTTTCATCAGCGCGTAACTGTCTTCAAAATAGGCGGTATCTCCGCTTTTTTGAATATACAACGCCCATCCCAGCACAAAATGCGCACGTCCGTCCAGCTCGTCTTCGGTACGCACCGTTTTACCGTCCGCTGAAATGGTGAACGGAACATAGGACAAGTTTTTCGCTTTCATCACGTCGGTTACAAACCGCAATGCTTTTCCTGCTTTCTCAGTCTCCCCTACCTTGTCCGCCAAAATCGCAAACGCACCGATCGAACGCACGTATTCGCCTTTGTACATACCGGTCAGCGATTCCTGCAAAAAGCCGTTATCGGTCAGACGACCAAAAATACTGCTATAACTGTCCGCGTATATATCCGCCACGTGGCTATCAGTCAGCATTTCCACCACCTGCTCCCTTGCGGTTTTGGCAGAAGTCGCGGTGGTCGATTGAGTCGCCAACGTTTTCACAGTCGTTTGGGTCGTAGTAACGGCGGTGGTCTCACCTGCAGTCGTAACAACAGTAGTCGAAGCGGTGGTAACGCTCGTATCCGTTGTCGGTGCGGTGCATCCCGTCAGCATCAACACTGCCAACAGCAAACAAACCATTCTTTTCAAAGTATCACATCCTAAAAAATGCCCGACGTCTTTCGGCATCGGGCATTTTCATTCTTACAACCAACCAAGCGCCCAGCACAACAGCACTATAGCACCCAGCACAATCCTGTACCATCCGAACGGTTTGAAATCGTTCTTTTGGATAAAACGGATGAGGAAACGGATGACGATGAGCGATACCACAAACGATACTACTGTGGCAACGCCGAGCAGCACCCATTCCTGCAAAGAAAACATCACTTGGTCTTTCACGAAGCATTTCAGCAACTTCAGCGCGCTGGCGCCGAGCATCACGGGAATGGCCATGAAAAACGAGAATTCTGCCGCAACGGTACGGGAAGTACCAATCAAGGTCGCACCAAGAATGGTAGAACCGGAGCGGGACGTACCCGGTACCAGCGCCAACATCTGGAACGCACCGATCGCGAGCGCGTTTTTGTAGCTCAGGTCAGCAAGATCGTTCACCTTGGCGGTACGCTTTTTCGATTCCATCACGATAAACGCCACACCGTATACAATCAGTGCCAAGGCAATGACCAACGGCACCGACAACTTGCTGTCGATAAAATCATCCAACAACAAGCCTGCTACCGCCGCCGGAACACTGGCGACCAGCACTTTGGACCACAACACCCACGTTCCTTTTTTCTCTTCTGCATTTTTGCGAGGAGAAAACGGATTGAGTTTGTGGAAATACAGCACCAGCACCGCTAAAATCGAACCGAACTGGATCACCACTTTGAACACGTCGAAAAACGCCTCGGACACTTGCATCTTCCACACAGCATCCAACAACAAAATGTGGCCGGTGCTGCTGATGGGCAACCATTCGGTAATGCCCTGCAAAATTCCTTGTACGATTGCTTTCAAAATCTCGATGAAAAACTCCATCAAAACATCTCCTTTTTAATAAGGGGAGACATCCTTACAGATCGATCTCGTTGAGAAGATCACGAAGCAGGATGATCTCATCAGGCGAGAAAGTAACGCCCTTACCCATTTTGGTATGGTCCGGAGACCACTCACGGATATCGTATTTGGGCGCACGGTCGTTCCAGCTGATCAGGTTGACCTCTTTGGTCCAACCTTTGGCGGACTCGGACAGCACACCACAGTTTTTCACAATCTCATACTTCAATTCAGGCATATTCAGCACTCCTTTATTTTACAGTTAAGTGTATGTAGCACTTAACATTTTTAACCCAACAACCACTCGCCGATGGCATCCAGCAAACCGCCAATGCCCTTCGAGGAGGGTGATTTTTGTTTGTAACCGCCGCCTTTTGATGTAACACCGATTTGTGTTCTCACCGGCGGCTTATCGAAAAAAGTGGGACTCGGCGCGCGCAGGCACCGCTTTGTCAAACTGTTGGAACCACGTCGCAAGCGCCGCGGCATCTTTTTCGTTTGCCAACACCGTTTCGTTGCGGATCGCCGCAGTACGGGAACGCAGGGTTTCCAGTTCAGCGCTCAAACGTGCCGCCACCTGCTCGACCTCACTGATTGTCTGCTCGGTGCGACGACGGCTTTCCTGCATACGCGCATCCACGTGCTCGCGCACGAACGACACCGCATCACAGCTATCGCCAAACATTTTTTTGTATGTATCCAAGGACGCTTGCTGCGCAGACACCTGTTCACGCAACGTCTCCAACTCACGTTCATAAGCGTCCGCCTTGGAAGCCAACGTATTTGCCGCCTCCAACTGTTCGGACAATTTGGCATTTACTTCGGTTGCTTCCGCCAAAGCAGTTTCCAACTGCTCGGCCTGTTCAGCACGCACGCGCAACTGTTCAACCTCCGTCTGCAGTGCAGGCAACTGCGCCGCCAAGCGATCGTTCTCATTTTTTAAATCTGCCGCTTGCTGTGTCAGCGCGGCAACTTCCTCACAATGAGCGGTATTCAAATTGTCGATATAGTTCAAAACATCCTCTTTGCGAAACCCACGAAATGCCGTTCCGAAAAAGCCGTTTTCTGCCATTTGTTGCTCACTGTCCTTCCATTTCTTGTATACAATGGTATAGTATAACATATATTATTTAAAAAAGGAAGTCTTTTTTTGAAATCATTTCTTGTTGACAAAAAATCAAAAAACGGATAGAATACTACTACCATCTCAATCCCTATACATGGGGTCGTAAAGGTTTCGACGGGGATTAGGAGATATGGTAAGCGAGTAGCGGTGCGGGCCCGCTATAAAACCTGCAAACTTTAAAATTAAACGACAACAATACTGTTGCCCTGGCGGCCTAATTAGGCCCCCGTCTTTACCCGGAGTACCGCGGCCGGGATAAAGGCGTCGACTAGCGGTGAACATGAACGGAGAGGTGCCACACTCTCCGTCATGGCGTAGTGGCTACCGTAGCGAACAGCCTGTCAATCGGCGATTCGTGAGGGGAATCCCAAAAGATTGACTGCACTCGGAGAAAGCTGTATCAAATGATTTTCGGACAGGGGTTCGATTCCCCTCGGCTCCACCAAAAAGAAAAGAAGCATCCTTGCGATGCTTCTTTTCTTTTTCGTTGCAGTTCAAGAGCGAGCCCCTCGCATTCCGTCAGGAATGCAAGGTTTTGCGTGAACACATTTTTCGAAAAACGCTCGCTCTAACGCAAAACCAAGGGTTACGACTCCCCTCGGCTCCACCACGAAAAAAGTCACTTTTGTCTACTGACAAAGGTGACTTTTTTCAATGATATCCGTTCCTTGCGGAACGGGTGATATATCTTCGATATGATATCGCACTATCGTGCGATGATATATGCCTTCGGCATATGCAGGAGCGGAAATACCCGGTTTTGCCTGCACAAACTCTCCGTCCACTCTCACCATAAGGCAAAACCATTCGACATCCCCTCGGCTCCACATCGATGTTCTTCCCGTTCACCCTGCCAAAACTAAACTGTGAACTTCCGCCGCCGTTCTGCATATCATAGTTATTGACACCTGGTGTATCTTGTAGTATATTGGTGTTGAAGACAGGTTCGTTAACCGTATCTACGCTTAATTGCGGTGCGGTCATGGTATACGAACCTGTCTCTATTATTGTGGCCTCGTGCAGATAAAACTTAGAATTGCTCGTTTTATCGGGGTAAGATTTTACAATGACGCCCATGCACGCCGGTTCGTTTCCAATTTGTCCTCTTGCCGCAATAACATACCGTGTAACGCTTGTTCCGTCGTAATTATCCACCTTCGATATGATGTTGCCTGTTTCAATAACATCTTTTATAGCGCGTGCGCTGGCCAATTTGACATTACCAAACCCATGTGCAATAGTGCTTTTTGCACCAGCACGTCTTAGTTCCACATTGCCGATCTGTGAATTTTCACCGCCGTTTTGCATATCATAACTATTGACACCGAAAGAGTTTTGTGCTTTAATGGTGTTAGCATCGATTATGGTTTGAACCAACTTGGGCAATTGGAGCCCTCTGTTCGTAAACCAGATCGGTGCTTTTTTTGCGCTGGCGTCTAACAGATTTCCAGCTTCAATTTGCTGTTGAACATAACTTTCGATATGGTTATTTCCATATCGATCTGATTTACTGTACAAACTTGCAATTCTGTTCACTACCAAACGTTTTTGTCGTCTGTTGATATGTACAGCAACGATAACATCATTGCCCTGTTTATCAACCATTTCCGTCACCGCAACAAAACTGTTCGGCACGCTACCTTCGAACAAAAGCACCGGATCATTTAATTCGATTGGCAGTTTTGCAATTTCCTCCAAAGCTATCGAGTGTTTTCCACCAGTGATTTTTACCACACAATCTGGCAACATGATCACCTTTACTTCGCTAGCACCATGTTTGATAAACACGCTTGGTGTGGATCCTAAATCAAAATACTCGCCATTGAATGATCCGTTTGCTTTCCCGCCACCATTCAGCCAATCTTGAAGTTGCTGTCCCAAATTATCGTGAAACTCATACGCCGACTCGGTACCACTCTGTACCGCCGCGCTCTCCATCGCCCTCATAAACAGTCGCTCGACCAAGGCAATGTTGCCGGCCGTGCGGCTGTTTTTTGTTCCGCCGAGAGCGAGGCGTATTTTATCCAGAAACTGCAGGGTGGCGTTGCCGGTTGAAACATCGCCGCTCGCAAGCGCTTCGCCCCATTTCCCTCTCTGTTCGGTTTGCGTTTATTGACAACGCGCTCCTTTCATGGTACAATCTATACAAGTTTTTCCAATATTACGAAAGAAGGTATATCGATATGTTTTGTCCTTTTTGCGGAGCTGAAAACGAAGAAAACTCCCGCTTTTGCGCTAAATGCGGCGGTGCTCTGACCCAACAACCTGCCACAGAAGCTGTTCCCCAATCGGCAGCAGAACAAGGTGAAGTGGTTGCAGAGTCCGTACAGACGCATACAGAAGCTGCACAATCCACGGTTGCTACCGTTGTCGCACCGCCCCAGCAGCCCAAAAAGAAAAAAGGACGTCTGAACTACTTCTACACCGCGTCCACCTCGAAACTCAAGATTTTTATGGCGATTGTTGCTGTGTTGGGTATCGTCGGTGCTGTCATGACCTACATCGGTTATCAGACGCTCATCTCTACCGATATTATGGATATGCTCGTGATGCAAATCGCTGCTGACAACATCGACGAACTCGGAGACAGCGTTGATGCGCTGAAAGACAACATCAAAGATACATACAAAGAGACCCAGGAGCAATACCGTATGTATGAATACCAATTCTCCAAATCCGACCAAAAGAAAATCGAAGCGGGTTTGGATGCTATGAAAGACTGCAGTAAAAACCTTTCTATCAACAACTTGAGCGCTTTCCTGGAAGCCGCCGCGGAAATCACCGAGATGGACGAGTTCGACGAAGCGATAGAAACCGTGAATCTGGATTCCTTATCCTCCGTTGCAACCAGCATAGAAGACATTTTGGAAATCAAAAACATCGTTTTGACCGTCCTGTTCTGGTTCTACATGATAATCGCGTTGCTCTCCTTGCTCGGCGGTTTGCTGCAGAGCAACGGTTGGATCGTGCCTGCTTTGATCATGTCCACCCTGTTCCTGCTGCCGTTCTGCGACCTCGTATACCCGATCATCGGCCTTGTTGCTCACATCGCCGCGATCGTACTCATCTGCTTGATGAACGCAGAATACCGCGCATATCGCCGCGGCACTCTGAAACACTAAAATGACAAACGACGGTACGTTCTAATGAACGTACCGTCGTTTTTTTATGATAACCTATCTACAATCACATCATATATATGCACCGCGCTCAACTGTCCTTTGGTGCAATCCCTCGCCAACCGCTGCATAAACGCCCGATCGGAGGAAACGTCCGACACCCTGCACACGCACCGTATTCCGTATCGGTCGATGGTATATGCCGCCAGTCCGTAACTGCTGTACTGACCGTTTTCAATTGTGTTTATCCGTTCTTTGAACACCCTGTAATACAGCATATCCTTCCCCCCTATCCATATCCTTCAAATCGTGCGAAAGCAGATATTTATGTGATGTATATTCACTTTAATGTGATTATAATACACATTTCACGTTTTGTCAACACGTATTCCCTCTTTTTTTGCAAATCATCCGCATGCAGATGATTTGATGAGATGACTTGCATTTTGACGAGTTTTGCGGTATAATGAATTGATGATCGACAAGCGCGATCATCGAAAGGAGAAATAGTATGGAAAACTTAAATCCGAAATACGAAGCTCTGTTTACCCCTTGGAAAATCGGCAACGTGGAAATCAAAAACCGCATTGTGCTGTGTCCGATGGGCGGCACCTCTTTGTTTGGTTGGATGGAGAAAACCGGCAACCATTTTGACAAAGAAGCTGCAAAATTTTTCATTGAGAAAGCTAAAAACAATGTCGGTCTGATTATTCCCGGCATTGCACCTATCCGCAGTACCTTTATGGGACAGTGGTTGTATCAAAACACCAAAATGTTCAATGAACTCAAAGAATTCATGGACGAGATCCACAGCCACGGCGCCAAACTGTTTATACAGCTCACCGCCGGCATGGGTCGTTCGTGGGCAATCCCCACGCCGCTGGTAATGTTACATAATATGCCTGTCGTGCGCGACATCATCAAGCCCATCATCAACATCCCCTACCAATCGGCAAGTCCCAGCGAGTTGCCGTCCCGTTGGTCGGACAAGATGACCACCCGTGCACTTACCGTCAAAGAGATCGAAGAAATCGTGGATGCGTTTGCCAAAACCGCCGCGCTGTGTAAACAAGCGGGCGTGGACGGTGTGGAAGTTCACGCCGTACACGAAGGCTATCTGCTGGATCAGTTCTCTTTGGAATACACCAACAAGCGTACTGACCAATACGGCGGTTCGTTTGAAAACCGATATCGCTTCGCAACCGATATCGTGAAAGCGATCAAAGGCGCTTGCGGCGACGAGTATCCCGTTTCCCTGCGTTACTCGGTCAAGTCCTACGTGAAAGATTTCTGCGTGGGCGCAGTGCCCGGCGAAACCTTTGAGGAAATCGGTCGCGATTACGAAGAAAGCGAAAAAGCAGCCAAATATCTGCAGGATGCAGGTTATGATATGCTCAACGCCGACAACGGCACCTACGATTCCTGGTACTGGGCGCATCCCCCGATGTATATGCCGCTCAACTGTAATCTGGAAGACGTCGCGCGCATCAAAAAATGCGTGGACATCCCCGTGGTTTGCGCAGGTCGTATGGAACCCGACGTCGGTGCAAAAGCGATTGCAGACGGACGCATTGACGCTATGGGCGTTGCGCGTCAGTTCCTCGCAGATGCTGAATGGATCACCAAGATGATCGAAGATCGCTTGGAAGACATTCGTCCTTGCATCTGCTGTCATAACGCATGCTTCAATATGGCGCATTACAAAGGCGTTGCCAACGCGCAATCCATCCACGATGCCAGCCATATCGCGCGTTGCGCTCTTGACCCACGTGTGATGCAGTCGAACAAATACAAGATCACCCCTGCCAAAAAGATTAAACGCGTTGCGGTTATCGGCGGCGGTATCGGCGGTATGGAAGCCGCTATCGTGTGCGCTAAACGAGGACATAAGGTAACCTTGTTCGAAAAGACCGATACGTTGGGCGGTGTATTCATCGCCGCGGCTGCACCTTCTTATAAAGAAAAAGACCGCGATCTCATCGCGTGGTATCGCCGTGAAATCGCCAAATATCCCATCACCATCCATTTCAACAGCGAGATCAAAGACGTCAGCGCGCTGAGTGCAGACGAGGTGATCATCGCCACCGGCGCTACCCCCAACCGTCTACCCATCAAAGGTGCTGACAAAGCGGTGGAAGCGATCGACTTCTTGCTGGGCAACAAGCCTGTGGGCGACAAGGTGGTCATCGTGGGCGGCGGTCTGACCGGTTGCGAAATTGCATACGAACTGTATCTGCAAGGCAAACAGCCCACCATCATCGAGATGAAAAACGATCTCATCGTTTCCGACAAGATCTGTCTTGCCAACACCAGTTTCCTGCGTGATTTCTTCGCGGCGAACAAAGTGCCTGTGCATCTGGAAACCGGCGTTACCGAAATCCGCGACAACGGCGTTACCGCCATTGCCAAAGACGGCAGTACTTTCGACATTGAAGCAGACAGTGTAGTTGTTTCCATCGGTTATAAACCTGCGCCCATCGTCAAAAAAGGACCGCACGTGCACGTCATCGGCGATGCATCCAAAGTGGGCAGTCTGCGTACCGTCATCTGGCAGGCGTGGGACGTTGCCATGAAACTGTAACATAAAACCCTAAGGAGGATATGGCTATGATCTTGACCCCCGAACAACAAGCCATTCTGAATGGCGAAAAGGGCGAAGTGCTCGCTAAAGTGATGAAAACCATGGTCAAATACGGCGAGGCGTTCGGTGCTGAGAAATTAGTACCTGTTACCGGAGAATACAACCATCTGGTAACCTCT
>JAZRQN010000107.1:0-5943 GCA_045649855.1 Acutalibacteraceae bacterium
CACCATTCGGATTCGATATAATCATTATGATAGGTAACATATGGGTCATCCATGTCCGCCCAGAAGCCGACTTCATCGGAGAATTCTTCCCACATGCCTTTATATTTCCAGACACTTTCCTTACATTCTTTGATAAAGGGCTCCATACCGTACTCTTCGATCTGTTCTTTCCCGTTCAGGCCGAGCTTTCTTTCCACTTCCAGTTCGACCGGAAGTCCGTGGGTATCCCAGCCGGCTTTACGGGGAACATAATACCCCTTCATGGTGCGGTATCTCGGGATCATATCCTTGATAACGCGGGTGAGCACATGGCCGATATGCGGTTTGCCGTTTGCGGTCGGAGGACCGTCATAGAAGGTATAGGTCTCCCCTTCTTTACGGCTGTCCATGCTCTTTTCGAAGATTTTGTTGTCAGCCCAGAACGTTTCGATCTGTTTTTCGCGTTCTACAAAATTGAGGTCGGTAGATACTTTGCGATACATCTTATTTCCTCCAATAATAAAAAATACTCCGTCCCATAACAGGACGAAGCAACTTCGTTACCACCTATTACGATCGTACACGAGATATCCTCGGATACGCGTTTCCGATAACGGTGAAAAACCGGTCCAGCCTACTGTGATTTCAGCCGACAGCTCGGGAGGGATGTTCCGCGTCCCCTACTCCCTGTCGGCTCACACCGTATCCGACTCGCTGAAGGTTTCAAAAACGCATACTGTCTCCGTCTTCGCTTTTACAGTATCATATACTTTTTTAAAAGAAAAGTCAAGTGCCCTTTGCATTTTGATGTTTTTATACATTTTTGAATGTATAAATGTATATTTGGCGCTTTCTGGGTGAAAAAAACGATAAAATCACGGCTTTTTATGCGCTTTACTATTGCAAAGTAAAACAGTATATGCTATATTCAATCTGTAATAGGGGTTAACCCAATACAAATTTTATATCAAAAAGGGGTTTTAGACATGAAAAAAATTCTG
This sequence comes from Acutalibacteraceae bacterium, assembly GCA_045649855.1. GTDB lineage: Bacteria > Bacillota > Clostridia > Oscillospirales > Acutalibacteraceae > URNF01. The sequence goes on from JAZRQN010000107.1 coordinate 981, forward strand.
TCCGTCCTGGCAGTCATCGCGATTGCCGCTTCTCTCCTGTGCTTTGCCGGTTGTGGCAAAAAAGAAGACAACGTGTTGGATATGGCGACCAACGCAGCGTTCCCTCCCTATGAGATGGTTGGCGCAAATGGTCAATATGAAGGTATCGACATTGAAATCGCAGGCAAAATTGCTGAGAAACTCGGCATGACCCTCAAAGTGCACGATGTGGACTTCGACTCCATCATCGTTGGTGTGCAGTCCGGCAAATACGATATGGGTATGGCCGGCATGACCGTGACCGCAGAACGCGAAAAGAATGTCAACTTTACCACCAGCTATGCCACCGGCGTACAGGCGGTTATCGTTGCTGCTGATTCCACCTACACCAGCTTCGAAGATTTCTACACTGGCTTTGATGAAGACGGCAATCCAACAGGCGTAAAATCGGACATCAAAATCGGCGTGCAGCAGGGTACTACCGGCGACATCTACTGCTCTGACGAACCCTCCAATTGGGGCTTCGGTTCTCAGAATGTCATCCAGTACAAAACCGGCGCTGAAGCGATCCTGGCGCTCAAGAGCGGCAAAGTGACCGCCGTTATCATCGATAACGAGCCCGCGAAATCCTACGTTGCTGCCAACGAAGGCCTCAAAATTCTGGAAGGTGCTTACACCGAAGAAAACTACGCTATCTGCGTATCCAAAGAAGATGAAGAACTTTTGAAAAAAATCAACAAGGCGCTTGAAGAATTAATCGCTGACGGAACTGTCGCACAGATCATCGAAAAGTACATCCCCGCCGAGGGTTGATTGCTCAACACTGAATATCTGTTTTGCTGAATCAGAGCGGCGATATCGCCGCTCTGATTTTTGCGGAAAGGAACCCTAATGATCGAATGGTTAAAAAAACTATATGAGAGCGAATGGATTTGTGATCTCATAGATCAGTTCAACTCAAACTTCATTGTCGACAATCGTTGGAAATTATTGGTAGAAGGTTTAACAAACACCTTGCTCATTACCGCTGTTGCACTGATTATCGGTATAGTGATCGGTGTAATAGTCGCAGCAATCCGTTCTACTTATGATAAAAACGAAGAGAGCATGAAGCAGCGTGGCGGTCTCGGTTTTTGGTTGCTCAAAATCGCCAACGCCATATGCAAAGTGTATCTGACCATTATACGCGGTACCCCTGCCGTTGTACAGTTGATGATTTTCTTTTTCATCATATTTGCAACGGTTCAAAACGGTACCGTTGTCGCGATGATCGCGTTCGGTATCAACTCGGGTGCCTACGTAGCGGAAATTTTCCGCTCCGGTATCATGTCGGTGGATAGCGGACAATTTGAAGCGGGACGCTCGCTCGGCTTCAACTATGTACAGACGATGACCTATATCATCGTGCCGCAGATGTTCAAAGCGGTGCTCCCCACCCTTTGCAACGAGTTCATCGTGTTGCTCAAAGAAACCTCTATCGCAGGCTATGTCGGTGTCCGTGACCTCGCAAAAGTAGGCGAGCTGATTCGCAGTAGAACCTATAGTGTTCTGTTCGCACTCATCGCTATAGCTCTCATCTATCTCGCGATGGTTATGTTGCTGACCTGGCTGGTCGGCAAACTGGAAAGGAGGCTGCGTAAGAGTGAACGATAAAGAAGTTTTGATCCATATTGAGGATCTGAAAAAGCACTACAACGGCGGCACCGTCCGCGCGCTGGACGGTATTTCTACCGACATTCACAAAGGTGAAGTGGTGGTAGTGATCGGTCCTTCCGGCAGTGGTAAATCCACTTTCTTGCGCTCTCTGAACCTGTTGGAATTGCCCACGTCAGGCAAAATCGAATTTGATGGTGTAAACATTGCCGATCCCACAGTGAATATCAATGTTCACCGTCAAAAGATGGGAATGGTTTTCCAACATTTTAACCTGTTCCCGCATATGACGATTCTGGGCAATATGACCATCGCCCCCATCAAAATCCTCAAAAAGCCCAAGGCTGAAGCCGAGGAAGAAGCGATGAAACTGTTACAGCGCGTCGGTCTTGCCGACCGTGCCAACGCCTATCCCAGTCAATTGTCCGGCGGTCAAAAACAACGTATCGCCATCGTGCGTGCCTTGTGTATGCAACCGCAGGTGATGTTGTTTGACGAACCGACCTCCGCGCTCGACCCCGAAATGGTCGGCGAAGTTCTGGACGTTATGAAAGAACTTGCCTCCGAGGGTATGACCATGGCGGTAGTTACCCACGAAATGGGATTCGCCCGTGAGGTGGCTGACCGTATCATCTTTATGGATGAGGGGCAAATCATCGAGCAGGGCACTCCGGCAGACATCTTTGATAATCCGCAAAGCGAGCGATTAAAAGCATTTCTTGCAAAAGTATTATAATACGTATAAAAAAAAGAGCAGATGCTGCAGCATCTGCTCTTTTTGTTATGCTTATTCTTCCGTTTTGATCACCGCGATACCCAAATCGGCGAGCTGTTGCTCGTCAACCACAGCGGGACAATCGGTCATCAATTCGCTCATATTCTGCACTTTCGGGTAGGCAATGACATCGCGCAACGTGGGTGCCCCCAACATCTGCATCACCAAACGGTCGAGGCCGATGCCCATGCCGCCGTGCGGCGGTGCACCGTAACGGAACGCACCCGTGAGGAAGCCGAACTTCTCTTCCGCTTCTTCATCCGACAAGCCGAGCGCACGGAACATTCTGCCCTGCAGTTCGGGATCGGTGATACGGATAGAACCGGATGCCAACTCGATGCCGTTCAAGACCAAATCGTATGCTTTTGCGAACACCTTTTCGGGGTTGGTATCCAAGTATTCGATACATTCATCCAAAGGAGAGGTGAAGGGATGGTGCATTGCCACCCACTCGCCGCTCTCCTCGTCCTTCTCAAAGAACGGGAATTCGGTGATCCACAGGAAGTTGTAACCCTCGCGCGGAATGTTCAGTTTATTTGCCAGTTCCAGACGAACCGCACCCAAAATGGACAGCGCGTGCTTCTTAGAAGCATCCGCTACGATGAGCACCACGTCGCCCTCTTCGGCACCGGTTACGCGGATGATTTCCGCCATTTCCTCTTCGGTCATAAACTTGCCAAAGGATGCATTCATACCGTCAGTGGTCCAGCGGATATACGCCAGGCCTTTGCCGCCGATGCCACGCACCATTTCGGTCAGTTTATCAATCTCTTTACGAGACAGGTTTGCCGCCGCGCCTTTTGCGTTCAGCGCACGGACGGTGCCACCGCCCTGCACGGTGGAAGCAAACACGCCAAATCCGCAGTTTCTCACCGCATCATCCAAGTTGATGATCTCCATACCAAAGCGGGTATCGGGTTTATCCGAACCAAAACGCTCCATCGCATCCACGTAGGTCATACGCGGCAGCGGCGTGGGAATATCCACACCCATCGCTTCTTTGAACAGGGTCTTCACGTAACCCTCGCCAATAGCAAGTACGTCTTCCACGTCCACAAAGGACATTTCCATGTCGATCTGGGTGAACTCGGGCTGACGGTCGGCACGCAGGTCTTCGTCGCGGAAGCAACGAGCAAGCTGCACGTAACGGTCAAAACCTGCCACCATGGAGAGCTGTTTGTACAACTGCGGCGACTGCGGCAGTGCGTAAAATTCGCCGTTATGAATACGGCTGGGCACCAAAAAGTCGCGCGCACCCTCGGGGGTGGACTTGATGAGCATGGGGGTTTCCAGTTCGATAAAGCCGTTCTCGTCGAAGTATTTACGGGTAATCATGGTTACCTTATGACGGAACAACAAATTGTTCTGCAAATTGGGACGGCGCAGGTCCAGATAACGATATTTCAGACGCAACGCCTCTGCGGTATTCGTATCTTCCAAAATCTCAAAGGGGGTGGTTTCCGCTTTGCCGAGGATACGCAGTTCGGTTACCGCCACTTCCACATCGCCCGTGGGGATTTCCTTGTTTTTAGAGGTGCGCACGCGGATGGTACCCACCGCCGCCACCACGTATTCACTGTGGAGGGAAGCCGCTTTTTCAAACACTGCACGGTCGGTATCCTCGTCAAAAGCCAACTGCAAAATACCGCTGCGGTCACGCAAATCCACGAAAATGAGCTGACCGAGGTCGCGCTGGCGCTGTACCCAACCAAACACCGTAACCTCTCTGCCGGCATCCGCTTCACGGAACACACCGCAATAGTCGGTGCGTTTTAAACCTTTTACTGTTTCTGCCATACTTTACACTCCTAGGGTAGAGCGACATATCCACACTCCGTTTTAGAAAAGCGGATTTTCACTCTATGTTCGTTAAAATACTCGTGAACACGTACAGTATTCACTGTGTTTTTGCCTCCATTTAGTAAAAATCCGCTCTTTCTAAAATCTGCGACTTGAAAGCGAGCAGATTTTGAGTGATTTTTATTCAGTAGGGGCGATGACGGGCTTTCGCCCGTCGAGACCATATTGGGTAAAAAGCGCCGAAATATGCTGCTTGCAAGCGAGTTCGGACAGGTCGCTCTACCCTTCAGCTACCGCGCCGAACAGATCCGCCATACCGGAGAGCTGTCGATCCAAAGACTTGTTATACAAAGTCGTATACAAACTATCATCCAATTGGATATCTTCGGTCTCACCCGTCTGCATATCCTTGAGCTGTGCGATACCGCTTTCCAACTCGTTGTCGCCCACCACGATGGTGTAACGAGCGCCGATCTTATCAGCATATTTCATCTGCGCTTTCAGGCCTCTTCCAACTACGTCGGTCTGTGCAGCCACGCCGCCCTCACGCAATTTTGCAGCAATCGCGAAACAACGGGTCGCCGCCGCAGTGCCCATAGATGCGAAATACACTTCACATTTAGGTGCTACGGGGAAATGGGCGTTGTGCTCTTCCATAATCATCAGCAAGCGCTCCAGACCCATACCAAAGCCGAGAGACGGCAGATGAGGACCGCCAAGTTCTTCGATCAGTCCGTCATAACGACCACCGCCGCA
>JAZRQN010000108.1:0-7950 GCA_045649855.1 Acutalibacteraceae bacterium
CGGGCGGTAACTGTGGCAGTCAATCGTCGGTTACGGTCATCCGCTCTCTGGCGGTCGGCGACGTGGAATTCAGAGATACGTGGCGTGTCATCTGGAAAGAATTGCGCGTGTCGCTGTTGTGCGGTGCAACCTTGGCGGTTGCCAATTTTGCGAAGATATTTGTGCTGGATAACTGGATACTTGGTGGCCACGTTTCGGTGGCGGTGGCGCTGGTGGTCAGCATCACCGTGCTGATTACGGTCGTGATTGCTAAATTGGTGGGTTGCACCCTGCCGCTGTTATCCAAAAAGGTGGGACTGGATCCTGCCGTGATGGCGAGTCCGTTTATCACCACTATTGTAGATGCTGTGTCACTGGCGGTGTATTTCTGGATCGCGACATCCTTTTTATAATGACAAGTAACGGAGGTGTGTAAAACGTGCAGACCCAAAAACGACAGGTTTCCAATACGCAGGTGATCGCATTGAGTTTTGCAGGCATCATTTTGCTCGGCGCGGTACTGTTGTGCTTGCCTGTGTCTTCCGCAAACGGAACATGGACAGGGTTTCTGCCTGCGTGTTTTACCGCTACCAGTGCTACTTGTGTAACCGGCCTTGCGGTGGTGGATACGTTCAGCCATTGGTCGTTGTTCGGGCAGATCGTGATTCTTTGTATGATTCAGATCGGCGGTTTGGGACTGATGACCTTGATGGCGTCGTTTGCACTGTTGTTGCGTCGTCGTATCAATCTGCAGGAACGTCGGCTGTTATTGCAGTCGTCCGGTAATCTGCAATACGGCGATCTGTCCCGTGTTCTCAAGCGGATCTTGATGGGCACTATGCTGATCGAGGGCTTGGGTGCGGTGTTGTTGTCCATTCGTTTTTGTCCCCAAATGGGATGGGGCGAGGGAATTTACAATGCGGTTTTTCATTCTATTTCCGCATTTTGTAATGCGGGTTTTGACCTGATGGGAAAGGAACAACCGTTTAGTTCTCTGACCGCTTATGTGCACGATCCGCTGGTGGTATTCACCGTGTGTGCGCTGATTATCATCGGCGGTATCGGTTTCTTGGTGTGGGACGATGTGTTGCGCAACGGCGTGCACCTGAAACGCTATTCTTTACACAGTAAGATCGTGTTATCCTTTACCGCTATCCTGCTGGTTGGCGGTTGGATTGCGTTTTTCTTTTCCGAACGCGCGTATGCGATGGCGGATATGACGATAGGAGAGCGGTTGCTCGCTTCGTTCTTTCAATCGGTTACGCCGCGCACGGCAGGGTTTGCGACCATTGATCAAAATGCATTGTCAAATGCCGGCAGTATTCTGACGGTGATTTTGATGCTTGTTGGCGGTTCTCCCGGATCGACGGCAGGCGGCATCAAGACCATGACGGTGGCGGTGGCGTTGCTGGCGATACTGTCTATTGCCAAAAACCGCAAAGATACCACCGCATTTCGTCGTCGCATCCATGAACAGCAGGTGAAACAAGCGCTGGCAATTTTGGCGATCTACACCTTATTGTTCCTTGCGGCCTCTACTGTGATTTGTACAATCGAACCTGCAAAAGCGCTGAAATCGGTGGTGTTTGAAGTGGCGTCTGCGGTGGCGACAGTTGGTTTGTCGTTGGATGGCAGCGGTACGTTCCTCCCCGTTTCGCAGGTGATTTTGGTGCTGTTGATGTACGTTGGCAGAATCGGCGGTCTGTCTTTGGTGATGATGTTGGCGGAAAAACGTGAAGCAACACCGCTTGAAAGACCCGAAGAGAAAATTCTGATTGGATAGGGGATACGGCTATGAAATCTATTTTGGTGATCGGTATGGGCCGATTTGGCAGACATCTGGCACAGCGTATGCAGGAATTGGGCAACAACGTGATGGTGGTGGATGTACACGAAGGAAATATCAACCCGTACGTGTCGCTGTTCACCGATTCGCAAATTGGGGATTGCACCAACGAATCGGTGGTGCGCGCGCTCGGTGTGGACACTTTTGATATCTGTTTTGTAACCATCGGCGAAAATTTTCAATCTTCGCTGATTGTTACTTCGCATCTTAAAAACGCAGGTGCTAAACGCGTAATCGCAAAAGCCAACCAGGACATCCAGGCGGATCTGCTGTACAAGATCGGTGCGGATGAAGTGATTTATCCCGAACGGGAAATGGCAGAGAAAGTAGCGGTGCGGTATACCGCGAAAAACATTTTCGATTACGTGCCGCTTACGGCGGAATACTCCATTTACGAAATCCCGATTTTGGAGAATTGGGTGGGCAAGACCATTATGGAACTGAACGTCCGTCGAAAATACCGCTTGAATATCATTGCTGTGAAAAATGACGGTGCGATTTCTCCGATGCCCGGTCCTGACTATATGTTTGTACAAGGCGATCACGTGGTGGTCATGGGTAAAGCGGACGACGTTTTTAAATTATCTGCAAAAACTTGATAGCATACAAAAAAGCCCCGAACGGTACAACCGCTCGGGGCTTTTTCTTTAGTGTTTACAGCAAATATCCGGTTGCAATACCCAACACTGCGGATATGCAGATGATGAGGATGGGATGCAATTTTTTGAATGCCAACACCAAGGCAATAGCGCTGATGCAAAGCGAAACATAGGTGAACACATCCTTGAAGATGGTGAGTGAGAAACCGTTTTCGGGGATGAAGACGGTTGCCGCTACCGTGAGAACCGCGGCGGAGATCAAGCCGACCACAGCGGGTTTGAGGCCTGACATACAGCCTTTCACGATGCGGCTGTTTTTAAACTGCTCGTAGCATTTTGCCACGATGAGAATGATGATGAAAGAGGGGAGTACCACGCCGAGAGTGGCGCAGATACTGCCGAGCACACCGCCCATTTGTGCGCCGATGTAGGTTGCCATATTGATGGCAAACGGACCGGGCGTACTTTCGCTGTCCGCAATGAAGTCGATCAGCTGTTCGGAAGTTACCCAACCGCGCGCGATGGTTTCATCCTGTATGAACGGCAACATGGCATAGCCGCCGCCAAACGTGAAAGCGCCGATTTTGAAGAAGGTGAGAAACAGTTCCAGTAAAATCATTGTTTCATCCTCCTTTGCGCAGTCAAGGAAGCGATGAGACCGGTCAACGCCGTACAGATCACGATGATGAGGATATGTACGTCAAAGAATGCTGCGGTGATGAATGCCGCCGCCATAATTCCCAGGGATAATGCATCTTTGGGAGCTTTTTTGTACATCATCCAAACCGCTTTGATCAACATGGCGAGGACGCCTGCGCGGATACCGCGAAACGCATACTGCACGGCAGGGATATCCTGGAATTCGCGCAAGACGTAGGCGATGAGCAGGATGATACTGAAAGAGGGCAACACCATGCCGAGCGTTCCGAAAAACGCGCCCCAGAATCCGGCCACACGATAGCCGACGAAGGTGGAGGAGTTGATGGCAATGGGGCCGGGGGTGGATTCGGCAATGGCGATAATCTCCAGAATATCGTCATCGGTGATCCAGTGCTTCTTTTCCACCGTTTCACGCTGGATGAGCGGAATCATCGCATAACCGCCGCCGAACGTAAATGCGCCGATACGGAAAAATACGCTGAATATCGAAAATAACAATTTCAGTTTTTTCATAACGCACCTTACTTGTTTTTGTTTGCGGATTTGAACTCGAGGAAATCGTCGTAGGTCATCATCTTATCCAGCAACTGACCGTTTTCCAGTTCCATAATGCGGTTGGCAACCGTTTGGATGAACTGGTGGTCGTAGGAGGAGAACAGCACGACGCCTTTGAATTCGGACAGGCCGTCGTTGACCGCAGTGATGGATTCGAGGTCCAGGTGGTTGGTGGGCTGATCCAGCACCAGCACGTTGGACGAATACATCATCATACGGGAAAGCATACAACGCACTTTCTCGCCACCGGACAATACTTCAACGGGTTTGAGAACGTCATCGCCGGAGAACAGCATTTTGCCGAGGAAGCCACGCAGATAGGTTTCGGTGGTATCGGTGGCATACTGGCTGAGCCACTGGATGATAGGGAGTTTGATGCCGTCAAAATAAGCGGAGTTATCTTTTGGGAAATAGGATTGGGTGGTGGTGCCGCCCCATTTGTAAGAACCGCTGTCCGGCTCCAATTCGCCCGTGATAATCTGGAACAGGGTGGTGGTAGCGATTTCGTCCTGACCGACAAATGCGACTTTGTCGCCTTTGTTGATGCGGAAAGAAACATTGTCCAGCACCTTGACACCGTCGATGGTTTTGGAAATACCCTCTACAGCGAGGATTTCTTTACCCGGTTCGCGTTCCATCTGGAAACCGACGTAAGGATAACGACGGGAGGATGCGGGCATTTCTTCTACCGACAGTTTATCCAGCAACTTGCGGCGAGAGGTCGCCTGACGAGACTTGGATTTGTTTGCGGAGAAGCGCTCGATAAAGCTTTGCAGTTCTTTGATTTTGTCTTCGCGCTTTTTGTTCTGTTCGCGCAAGAGCTTTTGCATCAACTGGCTGGATGCATACCAGAAGTCGTAGTTGCCCACGTAAATTTTGATCTGGGTGTAGTCCACGTCCACGATGTGGGTACACACGTTGTTGAGGAAGTGGCGGTCGTGGGACACCACGATGACGGTGCCCTCATAATCCATCAAAAAGTCTTCCAGCCAACGGATGGAATCGATGTCCAAGTGGTTGGTAGGTTCGTCCAGCAGGATGAAGTCGGGATGACCGAACAGCGCGCGTGCGAGCAGGATTTTTACCTTCTCGCGAGTGGGCAGGGAGGACATCATATCATACAGATGTTCATCGCCGATGGACAGACCTTCCAACAGTTGCGCTGCCTCGGTTTCGGCTTCCCAGCCGCCCAGTTCTGCAAACTCGCCTTCCAGTTCGGCGGCAAGAGCGCCGTCCTCTTCGGAGAAGTCGGGTTTTGCGTACAACGCATCTTTCTGCTGCATGATTTCGTACAGACGTGCATTGCCCTGGATGATGGTATCCAGCACGGTGTACTCATCGTATGCGTAGTGGTCCTGTTTGAGAACCGACATACGGGTACGCGGATCGATGGACACTTCACCGGTGGAAGGTTCCAGTTCACCCGACAGGATGCGCAGGAAGGTGGATTTACCGGCGCCGTTTGCGCCAATCACGCCGTAGCAGTTGCCGGGCACGAATTTCAAGTCTACGTGTTTGAACAGATTTTGTCCGCCAAAAGTTAAGCTGACATCCGAAACAGTAATCATTTTCTAAACCTCGTTCTTTCAATATTCAGACATACAGAACGTATTATATACATAATTTTAGAAAAAAGCAAGAAAAAAATAAGCACCCTGCGAGTTTATCGCAGGGTGTCAGTGTTATTGAATGGAATTGTACAAAACGGTGAGCAGTCCGTAAGCGTCGTCAAACCGTTTGGAGGTGGTGGGGGCGTTCATCACGACCGCCAACATCTGGACACCGTCTTTTTCGGCGGAAGCCACTAAACAATGTCCCGCTTCGCTCGTGAAGCCGGTTTTCAGACCGGTTGCACCGTCAAAGTAGAAGATGCTGGTGGGATCGAGCAACAGATTGGTATTTGCCCACAGACGCCCCGTTTCACCTGACAGGAAGGTGCGTTGCACCTGCTGTTCGCCGACGATTTCCGCAAGGGTGGGGTTGGCGAGAGCTGCTTTAGCAATCTTCGCCATATCGTTGGCGGTGGTATAGTGGCTGGGATCGTGGATGCCGTCGGGATTCTTAAAACGAGAATTGGTCAGCCCGAGCGATTGGGCGGTGCGATTCATTTCCTCACAAAACCGTTCAATGGCGGCTTTGGCGGAAAGGGTATGATCTTTCGCCAGAATACGTCCGACGTTGGCAGCGGCGGTGTATGCCGCATCGTTGCCGGAGGGGAGGATGATCGCTTCCAAAATGGTGCGCAGATCCAACTGCTGTCCCATGTGCAACCCGGCAACGCTGGATTGCGGATCGATCAACTTGATCTCGTCGCCGACGGTAAAAACGGTGGTGCTGTCAGCGTTCTGTAACGTAACCAGCGCGGTGAGCAGTTTGGTGGTACTGGCAGGGAAACACGGTGCATCCGCGTTTTTGCCGTACAGCATCTGGTCGTTGGTGAGATCGTACAGCGCGATGTATTCCGCCGACGTGTTGTAGTCAATAAACTCTTTGGGGAGTATCAGTTCGATTTTCTTGGTGTTTGCAGGAGGGGTCTGGGTCGCAGCATTACCGCCGCCAGCGTCGCCGCCTGCAATATTGGTGTTGGGAGGCTGCTTTCCGAGAGAGGTCAACCACACCGCCAAAATGACAACGGGAATCAGAATCAATAAGCCGAATCCGGCAATCAGCATCGCTTTGATGCGGGCGCGTTTTTGCTGTCGCTTGGTTTTCATGCGTGTGCGGTTGGAGTGTACACGTGCCATAAGCGCTCGTCCTTTGCATATAATATCGTACACTATCAGTATAAACGATAAACCGACAAAAGAAAAGTCTTTTTTCGAAAAATTAACGAATAGTTGTATTAGGATAATAATGGGTCAGGATTTCCCGATAATCCGCACCGATGCTTGCCATATATTTGGCGCCTGCCTGGCTCATACCGACGTTATGCCCGTAACCGCGCACTGTGAAGGTGAATTTGCCGTTTTCGTATTTCACTGTAAAACAAGCAGAACGCAAGGCGAGCGCCGTGCGCAGGTCGGTGCCCTTGATGGCGGTGCCGCACAGTGTGATTTGTTGCACAAAACCGCTGTCGGTGGTTTGCGCATCCGTAAACCATACGGCAGGATCTTTGGTGAAGGTGATGCCAACGTCTTTGAGATGGGTGCGCAGTTCATCGGGGGAGAAGACGGCGGTGCTTTCATATCCGTCCGCCAGACGATCGCCGACACTGTCCACCGGAACGAGATACGGATATTCACCTCCCCAGACGTCTGCGGCATTTTCAGTCAGCCCTGCGCTGATGGCGTGGTAACAGGCGGTAATCGGCTGATCGTTATATAGCACCATCTGTCCGTACACAGTCTGCACGGCGGTCTGCACGGCGGTGTAATTTTTCTCGTATTGCTCGCCCCAACGGTTTTTCATCCCTTCTTCCGTTCCGTACGTAAACAGCGTGTCGGGAACGTTGGAAACGATCCCGTCCGCCGATGCCGCTCGCTGTTTGACGTAATAGGTGTATGCGGCAACCGCTTGCGCCTTGAGCGCTTCCAAAGGCGCAGAGGGGCTCATCTCGCAGGAAACGATGGCGATGAGAAAGGCTTGCTCGTTCATTTCCAATACGTTTCCCGTTTTCAGGTCTTTTGCTTTGAACTGCGGTTGCGTGGCAGAGGGTGTGTTATCTTGCACGATGTTTTGCGGTGGTGCGGCAGGCGTTTGCGTGATACCGAAAGCGCAAAACGGTACGGTCAGCACGAAAAGCAAACTGACACAAATCAAAACACAATATCCTTTCATATTTGCTGCCTCCTTTTTGAAATGTTTTTGCTTAAAAATTTCATTTAGATGATATAAAATCGTTAAAAAAGTTATTCTGAACGATAAAAATGCAAGATTTTTATATATTTATTGCAACGGCTGTATGCTTTTTACAGGAAAGTATTGACTTTGTATGTACAATGGGTTATAATCAAATAACTTATATGCATTAGAGGTTTTAATATGGAAAAAGTAAACTTTAAATTCCCCGACACATCCTTGTCCATCTTATGTGATGAACTGAGAAAAAATAACCGTATACCGCCCGAAAAGTTTCAGCGTTACCAGGTGAAACGCGGTCTGCGTAATGAAGACGGTACGGGTGTTATGGCAGGTCTGACGCTGGTCTGTAACGTGCACGGCTACGTTTTGAACGAAGGCGAGCGTGCGCCCGTGGAAGGTTCGTTGACCTACCGCGGATACAACATTGCAGATCTTGTAAACGGTGCTCGCGCAGACGGTCGTTTTGGCTATGAAGAGATCGCGTGGTTGTTGCTGTTCGGTAAATTGCCC
>JAZRQN010000109.1:0-4526 GCA_045649855.1 Acutalibacteraceae bacterium
GAATGACGGAGCAGTTGGCAGTACCGCCGCGCATTTCGGGACCGTAGGAAGGCAGCCAGGAGACTTCCTTGCCTTCAAAAAGACCCTTGTACGCAATGAACTTACCGGCAAACAGAACACCCTGTCCGCCGAAACCGGCAATCAGAATCTGAGTCAGCATGTTCTTATTCCTCCTTTGCAGCTTCAGCCGCTGCGCTCTTATCCTTGTAAACGCCGAGCGGATAGTACGGGATCATGTTGGTGTCGACCCATTCCAGTGCCTTGGACGGCGTCATACCCCAGTTGGTGGGGCAGGCAGAAACGATTTCCACGAGGGAGAAGCCTTTGCCTTCAATCTGGTTCTGGAACGCTTTTTTGATCGCTTTCTTGGCAGCCATCACGTTTTTCACGTTGTTGACCGCCACGCGTGCGATGTATTCAGGACCTTCCAGAGTGGCGAGCATTTCGCTCACACGGATGGGCCAACCACAGTGGTTGACGTCACGACCGTAAGGAGAGGTCTGGGTTACCTGGCCGGGCAGGGAGGTGGGTGCCATCTGACCACCGGTCATACCGTAGATCGCGTTGTTGACGAAGAACACGGTGATGTTTTCGTTACGAGCGGCGCTGTGCACGGTTTCCGCCATACCGATGGAAGCCAAGTCGCCGTCGCCCTGATAGGTGAACACGATGTTGTCGGGACGAGAACGTTTGATGCCGGTGGCAACGGCAGGCGCTCTGCCGTGAGCCGCTTCGATCATATCACAAGCGAAATAGTCGTATGCCATAACGGCACAGCCGACAGGTGCAACGCCGATGGCGGTACCTTCAATACCCAGTTCGTCCATCGCTTCGGCGACCAGACGGTGGATAATACCGTGGGGACAGCCGGGGCAGTAGTGGAACGGGGCATCGGTCAATGCTTTGGGTTTATCAAAAACAACTGCCATGATCAGCACTCTCCTTTCGCGGCATTGCGGATGGCTTCCAGCACTTCGTCGGGGCTGGGAATCATACCGCCGCAACGGTTGCACAGGGAAACCGGTTTCTTACAATCGGTAGCCAGACGAATATCTTCGATCATCTGACCCATATTCAGCTCAACGCTGATGAACTGTTTTACTTTGTCAGCGGCCGCCGCCAAAGGCTTGACGGGGAAGGGCCACAGGGTGATGGGACGGATAAGCCCCACTTTGATGCCCTCTTTACGAGCGGCAACCACAGCGTTTTTCGCAACACGGGCAGCGATGCCGAATGCAACAACGCAGTATTCCGCATCGTCCATTTCGTACTCTTCCCACATTGCTTCGTTTTCTTCCACCAAGCGATAACGCTCGTAGCGGTCGAAGTTTTTGATTTCCAACTGATCGGGCTGTAAGTACAGGGAGTTGACCACGTTATGTTTGCGTTCGCAGTTGGTACCGGTCAGCGCCCAGGGTTTCTCATACGTTTCCACCTCGACGTCTTCGAAGGAGATGGGCTCCATCATCTGACCGATGGTGCCGTCTGCCAAGATCATCGCGGTCATGAGATATTTGTCAGCGAGATTGAAACCTTTGATGGTGAGACTCGCCATTTCCTGTACCGATGCAGGCGCCAGGACGATCATGCGATAGTCGCCGTGGCCGCCGCCTTTAGTCGCCTGGAAATAGTCGGACTGCGAGGGCTGAATTCCGCCCAGACCGGGGCCGCCGCGCTGTACGTTGACAACCAGTGCGGGGATGTCCGAACCGGCGATGTAGCTCAAACCTTCCGCTTTCAGCGAGATTCCGGGGCTGGAAGAAGAAGTCATCACGCGCACGCCTGCCGCAGCAGCACCGTACACCATATTGATGGATGCGACTTCACTTTCTGCCTGCAGGAACACGCCGCCGATTTTGGGCATTTTCTTTGCCATGTAAGCGGCGATCTCGGTCTGCGGAGTGATGGGATAACCGAAATAATGGCGGCAACCTGCGCGAATCGCGGCTTCCGCGATAGCCTCGTTGCCTTTCATCAAAACTCTTTCTGCCATGTTGTTTGCCTCCTTATCGTTCCACGGTGATGATACAGTCGGGACACATGGTTGCACAGAAGGTACAACCGATGCACTTATCTTCCGCTATCATCACAGCGGGCGAGTACCCTTTTTTGTTGATCTTGTCGGATGCGATAGCCAGACAGCCTTTGGGACAGGCGCCTACACACAGACCGCAACCTTTACAAAGATCGGTTTTAAACGTAACTTTTGCCATAGAGAAACCTCCCTTTCAAAGTCCCAACTGGGACGGTAAATCAAAATATTTCTCCTGCAACTGCAGGGGGAAAACATTGTTTAGTTTGTCAGACAACGCCGCCGCAATATCCGTCCTGGCGGTATGCAGCCAAATCGGCAAACCGGATAATTTGCTCAACTCCTCGATGTAGGAGAGAGAACCCAACACCGTATCAGGTGTGGTCTCGGAAGCCAGATTGGTGTTGTTGACGATACAGGTGAACTGAAGACCGCAGGCGGCCTCAATTTCACGCATCACCTCCAGCGCGTCAGCGGCGGTGGGGGTGAGCGGTCGGCTGGCATTTGCAACGAATGCCATACGATAGTTGTTTTCTTCTTTGATGTACGGCACGTAACGTCCCAGCGCATAAGCGCCGCGGTCATCACCGCCGATATCCATCACCGCAAACGTATTGGTATCCTGTACCAACCGATACGCCGCGGCGGGCAGAGCGGGCAGATCCACGTTGGTATTGGCGAATTGCGGTGTGATCAGTTCCACACCTGCCGTTTCCAACACCTTGGCGCTGTCAGCGGTACGAAAATACGGGTTGACGATGTCGAGGTCGGCGATGCACACCGATTTGCCCTCGCCAGCCAACTGCACTGCGTAATTGACAGCAATGTTGGTCTTACCGCTGCCGTAATGCCCTGCGAACAGGGTCAGGCGTTTATGTTCCATAGATTACAACTGCTTTCTGATGATTTTGCCACTGGTGGTCTTGGGCAGACTCTCGCGGAAATCAACGATTCGGGGATATTTGTAAGGAGCGGTACGGGATTTGACGTACTCCTGAATCTCTTTCTTGAGCTGATCGGTACCCTCCGTGCCTTTCACCAGCACGATAGAGGCTTTGACCCCCTGACCGCGCACCTCGTCGGGAGCGGCGGAAACGCCGCATTCCAGGACGTAGGGGAGTTCCATGATCACGTTTTCAATCTCGAACGGCCCGATGCGGTAACCGGAAGATTTGATAACGTCATCCGCACGACCAACGTACCAGTAGAAACCGTCCTCGTCTTTCCAAGCAAGGTCGCCGGTGTGGTAGTAGCCGTCGCGCCAGGTTTCAGCGGTTACGTCAGGACTGCCTTCGTAAGCAAAACTCAGGCCGCAAGGCAAGCCTTTGGAAATATCGATACAGATCTCACCCGTTTCACCGGAATCCACGATGTTACCTTCGCTATCCAGCAACTGCACGTTGTACAGCGGAACGGGTTTACCCATCGAACCGAGTTTGTGATCGCTGCCCACCAGGTTGCCGATGATAAGGGTGCTTTCGGACTGGCCGAAGCCTTCCATAATATCCAGACCGGTGGCGTTTTGGAATTGACGATACACTTCGGGGTTGAGTGCTTCACCTGCGGTGGACGCGTGCTGGATGGAAGAGAGGTCAAAACGACTCAGATCCTGTTTTGCCAGCATGCGATACATGGTGGGCGGTGCACAGAAGGTGGTGATACCGTATTCTGCGAACTTGGGCAGGATCTTCTCTGCGTCAAAGCGATCGAAATCGTATACGAACAGACCTGCCTCGCACAGCCATTGACCGTACAGTTTACCCCACATGGATTTTGCCCAGCCTGTATCCGAAATGGTCAGATGCAGACCGTCGGGACGCACACCGTGCCAGTATTTGGCGGTGATGAAGTGGCCCAAGGGATATTTGTAGTTATGAGCAGCCAGTTTGGGATAGCCGGAAGTGCCGGACGTGAAGAACATCAACATCGGATCGTTGCCGCAAGGCGCATCTTCCGCGCGATCGAAATGACTGCTGTACATCGAATATTCGCTGTTAAAGTCGTGCCAACCTTCGCGCTCGCCGCCAACAAGGATCTTGTGAGCGAGTGCAGGATACTGCAATGCCGCCTCATCCACCGCAGCGGCGGTGTCGCCGTCAGCGGTACAGAGAATGGCGCGCACGTCAGCCGCCTGGAAACGATACGCAAAGTCTTTGACCAGCAACTGGTTGGTTGCTGGGATAGCGACCGCACCCAATTTGTGCAGACCGAGCACCGCGAACCAGAACTGATAATGGCGTTTGAGCACCAGCATCACGCGATCGCCGCGTTTGATGCCCATTGCTTTGAAGTAGTTGGCGGCTCTTGCCGACTCTCTCTTCATATCCTGGAACGTGAAAGTGCGTTCGGTACCATCGTTGGAAATATGTAACATCGCACGACGATCGGGTTTGTTTGTGCCGAGTGCGTCGATAACGTCGAATGCAAAGTTGAATTTGTCTTCGTTTTTGAAGTCGATCGCAATCAGGTTGCCCTGCTCATCTTCAGTGGGGAT
>JAZRQN010000110.1:0-9356 GCA_045649855.1 Acutalibacteraceae bacterium
CTCTTTTTTCGTGTTTACAAGGCAGAGAATCCCCTGGGAGTTTTGTGTGTAGCAGTCGTTTGGTTTGGTGCGCCATTCTTTCCCACACAAAATCTCCGGGAAGTTCCCTTTGGGAACTTCGTCGAATTTCCTTTGGGCGCGCCAAAAAAGAGGCACCATCTTTTGATGGTGTCTCTGTTTTCGTGTTTACAAGGCAGAGAATCCCCTGGGAGTTTTGTGTGTAGCTATTTTTTAACTACAGTGCATTATATACAAAAAAACAGGCGGTAAGGTATGAGAAATCACGATTTTCAGCAATTCGCTTGAATTATCTTTTAAAATGTAGTAAAATATATCCGTATAGACGCTTATATATTAAGTATTTATTTTAAAACAGCGTGTAAGGGAGAGAACGGCATGAAAAAACAGTATTCTTTCGGCAAACGGTGCATGGCGACATGGTTGTGCATCTCGCTTCTTTGCGGGTTACTGCTTGGTGGCACGGCGTTGCCTGCGACGGCGGAAACAACCGATTGGGACTATGCCCACACAATGAGTGCGCGGTATGAAGAATGGGATTTATCCGGCTTCAACGGCTACTATTTTGCTAAACCCGCAGCCACAGCGGAGTTGATTCCGAGTGGCGCATGTACATGGTCGTCCGCTTGGAACGGCTCTTACAACAATGGTATTTTGAAAGCCAACCCCGAGAAGAGCGGTCAGTGGGCGTTGCTGACCTACAAAGTCGACACCATGAAAGACTTTGAAGTAGCATTCACCGTTGCGGATGCCTACAATCGCCAGGGTGTCATCTTCGGCGGCGAACTCGGCGTGATGCCTGTTTCCGGTGATGGCGATCCCACCAACGATACCGGTGTTATGCTTGCCTATGAAGACAGACAGATGTATGCCGGCGGTGCTATTGAAACCGATACCGACAACCACGGCGATCTGCCCGGCATGAATGTTTCCAAACTGACCATCAGAGAGAAGGCGTTTGTGTCTCTTGCATCGTCTGCTGACCTTGCCACTATGACCACCTATCACGTCAAAGTGGAAAACGGCAATCTGACTATGTGGGTGGAAGGCGAAGAATCGCTGGCGAAGACCATCGCGTTGTCCTCGAATTACAGAGGCGGCTACATTTCCTTCTTTACCAACAGCAACCAGTGCGGCTTCTCCAGCATCAAGATCAAAAAGCTGTCCGATGCGCAAGGTCGCGAATGGGAATTCGAATATACCATGAGTGCGAGAAATGAAGTATGGGATTTGTCCGATTTCCGGGGCAATTATTTCGCGAAACCTGCCACCTCGGCGCAGGTGATTTCTACCGGCGAATGTACTTGGAACTGTGGCTGGAACGGCTCTTACAACAACGGCATTTTGAAAGCCAACCCCGAGAAGAGCGGTCAGTGGGCGTTGCTGACCTACAAAGTCGACACCATGAAAGATTTTGAAGTGGAATTCACCATTCCGGACGCGTATTCCCGTCAAGGTATCATCTTTGGCGGTGATCTCGGCGTGATGCCTGTTTCCGGTGATGGCGATTACACCAACGATACCGGCGTTATCCTCGCTTACGAAGACGGCCAGTTCTATGCCGGCGGCGCTATCGAGACCGACACCGCCGATCACGGCGATCTCCCCGGCATGAAGGTTTCCAAATTGACCGTCAGACAGAAAGCGTTTGTGTCTCTTGCATCGTCTGCTGACCTTACCACTATGACCACCTACCACGTCAAAGTGCAAAACGGCAATTTGACCGTTTGGACAGAAGGCGAAGAATCGCTGGCGAAGACCATCGCGCTGTCCGAAAACTACAAAGGCGGCTACGTTTCCTTCTTTACCAACAGCAACCAGTGCGGTATATCCAACCTGAAGATTGACAAGTTCTCCGATGCGGAAGAACAAGAATGGGATTATGCACATACCATGACTGCCAACGCGCAGGCGTGGCCGTTGGATGCACATTTCCGTGCGGTGCAGTTCCCGACGTTGGCAAAAGGCGGCTCTTCCGCTGCTACTTGGGGCCCCAGCGCTCCCAGCACGCTTCGCGCGTATAGCGACACCGTCAACAAAACTGCTTGGTTGACAGAGTCTTGGGGTTCTTACAACAACGGTTGGCTCAAACCCATGAAATCCGGCGAGGGTTATCAAGTCCTCACCTACAATGTAGAAAAATTCAAAGGCTTTGAGGTCGAATTCACGATTGCAGCCTCCTATTCGGCGCAGGGCATTATGTTCGGCACCGAGCTGGACGATCTGGGCATTTCTCTGGACGACGACAACACCAACGATACCGGCGTGATCGTCCGCGTAGAAAGTGCGAAAAACCTGGTGTTTGCAGGCGCTGTCAATCCCGGCAAGAATTGGAGCGGTTCTACAACCTATGATCCTTTTAAAGGCACGGCGATCATCAACGCGAGAGTGTCGGAGCAGAATCCGAATGCCACTACTTCCAACGCGGAGATGAACACCTTCCGTATCAGAGTTTACGGCAAGCGTGTTACCGTTTGGGACGTGGATGAACCCGACCTGGCACAAACCTTCTATTTGTCCGACAACTATGAAGGCGGCTACATTTCCTATTTCTCCGACGGCCCCAGCCAGAATGCTATGCAGGCATTCAAAATCAAAGGTTTGCCCGATCACGAATGTGATTTCTCCGAAGTGAAATACGACACAGAAGGACACTGGGAAGTGTGCGCTTGCGGCGATGCGACCGATAAATCTGCGCACGAGCTGGATCCGTCCACGATGACCTGTGAGTGCGGTTATGTGTACCTCGTCAGTTCCTTCAACTGGTCTGTAACCGACATCATTCCGTACAGCAGCAGCAAATATACCGTCAACGGAAGCAGCAGTTACACTTACGAAGAACAAACTACCACCGAGGCGAACACCATCATTGCGGCGCTCGAGCGCAACTTCGATGTGTATTATAACAGCGAAGGCCGTTATGAAAAAGCACAGCACGGTGTGAAACAGGCATACGACGGACAAACGAGCGATTACGGACGTTTTTCGGCGGTATCTGCCAACCGGTGGTTGGATTACACGGTGGCGTCTACCGGCGGTAACCAGAATATGCGCTTGGCGAATGCGCTGGTTCCGAAAGATAAAAACGGCACGCCGCTGTCTTATCAAAACTTTGAAACCACTTTCCAGGTGCAGTTCGACACCAACGGAGACGGTGCCTCGGCGTTGTTCGGCGCTCGTCAGCAGCAGCCCGGCAGATACTTGAGAGGATACTTCAATGTTATCCAACAGCAAGTGCTGATGGTGCTCACCCCCACGGGTATTGCGGTGGGTTCGAGCGATGACATTATGTCCGGACACACGAACCATGTGGGCATTCAAGGCGACTTCTATGATACCAACGCTACTGCGACCTTCAGCAGTGCGATTCCTGCCAAAACCGCTATCACCGTATATATCAAAGCGGTGGGCGATCAGATGACCGTCAAGATTACGGCAGGCGGCAAAACTTATTACGAGGCGACCCTCGATGTGCCTTACACCGAGGTAGGTACTTTTGCATACGGTATCGCTAACCGCAAGGCTTATTTGGGCGATATTCAGTTGTACCACCTGGATGAAAACGGCAACCGCATTGACATGGAAGCCAAAACCGAGATCGAAGCAAGCTTGAACGCAGATTATTTCTATCTGTCCTTCAAAAACCTGCCCGGCGCGGAATATAAGAGCAACACGGTGAACGGTACGACGGCATCGGTGTATACCGCAACCGCGACCGACACGTTCGTTGGCAATGCGTATGTCAACTTCCCGCAACTTCCCAATACGCAAGCATACGACTATATTTCCCAAAAGATTGATTTTTACTACAATCACAAGGCATATCCGCTGAACAAACTGCCCGGATACGGCAACGATGCTACCAACGAAGGCAGTGGCGACTGGGGATTGTTGTACAATTCTTGGCTGCAGCGCTGCAACGTTCCGGCAAAAGATATGCATTGCTATCGCATCAACGCAGTAGTACCCAAGTTGAATGACGGTTCGCAGATCGTCGCCAAGAACACGTATGTGAAATTCAACTATCGTTTTGAGAACGGTACGAATGGAGCGGACGGTTCCAGCACGGTGTTGCTGGGTCTGCGCCAGAGCGAGCCTGCTAAGTTTGTGGTGGATGACAAGATTATGAACACCGAGCAGGTGCTGATTGCAATCACCCAGAAATCCATTGCAGTAGCAGGCGGAGACGATATCACCGCAGAGCGTTTCTATCGTTCGGGTCAATTCGCGGATGATGATTGCGGCGACGTGTTCGGAACGGCACTGCCGCAGGAGATCTGCGTAGAAGTTACCGCGGTGAACGAAAAGGTAAGCGTCCGTATTTCCGCTTTGACCGGCAGCATCAAATACGATGAGACCTTTGAGGTCGGCTATGTCGGCGAAGGCGCGGTTGCCTTTGGTGTGTCCGGCAGAAACGGCGATTTGGGCGAATTGAACGTTTGGCGTTTGAACAATCGCGGCGCCCGTGTGGATGTCGTGGATGAAACCCAGACCGAACCGACCTTTGCAGACGGCAAAACGCGCTTTGTGGCAAACTTTGATCGTCTGACCAATATGACCATCAACGGTTATGTTACCACCGACGCTGACCGGCGCGTCAACGATTGGGTAAGCGAAAAATTCGAATTGTATCACAACCGTGAAGACATACTGGTAACCCGTGATTATCTCGGTCAGTCTTCCGACCTTTGCGATACGACTGAAGATCCCTACAACGCAGGCTACACTTATTTCACGATCGGTGATGGTATGCTCACGCGCAACAGCACCACAGACGGTGGCGAGTGGATGCGCAAGGGTGATGTGCTGGTGCCCAAAACTGCGTTTGGTATCCCTGCACGCATCAAGAACTTTGAAACCACCTTTACGGTGAGCGACACCGAACACACGGTGGGCGCGGTAGCCTTCTCCTTCCGCAACGATACGCCCGGCAAGATTGTCGGTCGTTATCAGAGCATTTACGCAAATCAGCAGGCGTTCATTATCGGTACTGCGAAGAATGGCGGTGGCTTGTCGTTCGGCGGTGATTTCACCGACGGCGTGGACGGCGATTATTACAACGCAGACGAAACCCTGGACGTGCTCGATGAGTATGATGCATACAAGGTGTATGTGAAAGCGGTCGGCGCAACCGTAACCCTGCGGATTCTGTCGATGCAGGATGCTGTCTTGTACGAAAAGACCTACACGGCAACCTCCACCGAAGCAGGTTATCTGGCGCTTGGCGTGTACAACGGCATGAGAAGCATTGCCGACTGGACCATCACCGAGCTGGATGACAGCGGCAACCCCGTTAACTTCGGCAAGGCGCAAGGCGAGGCTCTGTTCCGCGTTGAAAACACCAATGTAATCGCGATGTTGAACGACGGTTACGGCTATGAACTGGAAGCAGGTTCGTTGTTGGTCAAAGATGCCAACGGCCGCATTTTCGTACCCACCCGTACAAATGCAACGCTGGGCATTTCCGAAGAACATTTTGTGTATCAAGTAACCGACCAAACTGCAGTTGCCCCCTTCACCATTGTGGATGTCAACTACATCAAACCCACCCTTTCCACCCCGAACCTCGGCTATGTCGGCACTTCTTACAGCGAGGAGAAAAAAGGTCTTCGCTTTGTCAGCCGACTGAACCGCGTACAGGCGTCCGGAGCAGAGTGGTTGATGCTGGAAGGTCAGCAATGCGAAGTGTTGGACTACGGTATGCTGATTGCAACCACCGCCAACCTCGGCGACCGCGAACTGACTTTGGAAACGGCGGCAGCGGATCGCTACGTTGCCAATATGAGCGCGAAGCAGAGAGGCGTATATTACGATTTCGCCGATCAGTGCATCGATATGAGTGTTTGCATAACCAATATCCCTGCGGCGGATAAGCATGCGCGCATCATTGCTCGGGCTTACGTGAAGTACAAACTGTCCGATGGCAGCGAAATGATCTACTATGCAGATCCGTTTATTTCCACCTACGCATACAACGAGGTTGTGAATGCACAGTAAGGAGGAGAGTACAATGAAATATCACACTCCTAAAATGCAGAAGGAGGCATTTGAAGCCAAAGAAAACGTTGCAAACGAAAACGAATGGGAATTGGACTTTAGCGACACCATCTCCAACAACAGCATGCCTAACGGCTAAAATGTAAAAAAGACGGTGTATCCAAGCGGATACACCGTCTTTCTTTATATTCACAGACAATTTTCTCACCGCATCCCCTTTTCATACCTGTTGCGCGCGGCGCATATACTGCACCGAGGTGGGGATATGCATATCGATATTATCATTGTTACCGCGTATCTGGCGTTATTGATATGGATGGGATTACGCGGTGGCGGCGCTGACAGTGCCGCCGCATTTACGGCAAGCGGAAAAACCTTTGGCGCACCGATTATTTTTATGAGCCTTGCCGCGTCCTATATTGGCGGCGGATTTTCCGCAGGGAACGCCGCGGCGGCATTCTCTGACGGTATCGGTATGACGACCGCCCTGCTCGGTTTCAGCGCGGTTACGGTGTGGACCGGGAAATACGTAGTGCCGCGCATAGCGCGGTTTTCGGGTGCTTCCACCGTCGGGGACATCATCTGTCGCACCAACGGAAAATGCGCAGGCGTTGCGATCGGTGCGGTCGCGTTTTTTACCTGCGCGGCGGTGGTGGGCGCACAGGTGCAGGCGATGGGCGGCGCGTTGCACGCTTTGCTTGGCATTCCGCCTGCCGCAGGTGTTTTGATCGGGTGTGGCGTGATGCTGGTGTACTCCACCGTCGGCGGTCTGCAGTCGGTGATTGCCGCCGACATTGTACAATTCATCCTGCTGGCGATCGGCGTACCCGTCTTGCTGGGTGCCGCTTTGCATACGGCAGGAGGGATGACCGCCGTGTGGCAGGCAACGCCGTCGGCGTTCTGGAATCCGCTGTCCGACAGGACGCTGCCTGCGTTTCTCTCGCTGATGCTGACCATTGCGTTTGGGGAAATGTTGGTGCCACCCTATACAAGCCGTTTGCTCATCGGCAAAAACCTGCGTGCCACCGCTAAAGGCACGATGGCAGGCGGCTGGTTTTCGGTCGTCTTTTTCGTGATGACGGGATTGATTGGGTTGATTGCGCGTGCGTTGCAGGTAACCACCGTTCCTGCCGATGCGATGCCCTCTTTGGTGTTGGCAATTTTGCCCGTGGGGGTGCGCGGTCTGATTATGGCGGCGATGGTATCCATTCTGCTGTCCGCCGCAGACGGTTTTCTAAACGGTGCGGCAGTCAGCATGGTGCACGACGTGCTCGTACCCTTGTACCCTCGCCTGTCCGACAAAGCGCAGTTGCGATTGTTGCGCGCCACCAACCTGCTGACAGGCATTGCCGCGGTGATTACCGCGTTATTACTTCCCAATATTTTCGGCATTTTGGAAATTTCCTATTCGCTGTGGTGTCCGTTGGCGGTAGTACCGCTGTTGTGTGCGTTGTTTGGCATCAACAGCACGTCCCGTGTGTTCTGGCTGGGGTTGATTACAGGCGGCGGCGTTACGCTGTTGTGGGATTTTGCGCTGTTGCGGCCGTTGGATATGGCAGGCGCACCAATCGGTATGGCGGTACATTTTGCGGTGCGCTATCTGTTGAAATTTCGCACAATTCGTGAAATATGACTTGAACGATCGTGCCGTTTATGGTAAAATATAGTATAAAGAGATATATGCATCTCTCAACACGTAACAAGGAGTGATTCCAATGGCTTTTTTTGATGATTTGGGCAAAAAATTGTCCCAGGCCGGTCAGACGGCGATTCAAAAGACCAAGGATATGACCGACGTCGCGCGCATCAACGGTGCGATTGCGGAAGAAGAAAAAAAGGTCAACAACACCTATTTCCAGATCGGCAAACTGTATGTCGCGAAATACACCGCCGAGCACGATGCGGATTTCGCAGGTATGATTGCCGCTATTCAGGACGCGGAGGCGAAAATCCGTGATTACAAACAGCAGGTACAGGACATCAAAGGTGTCGTCCGCTGTGAAAAATGCGGCGCTGAAGTGCCGCGCAACACCGCGTTTTGCAGTGCTTGCGGCGCACAGATGACCAATATGGCGCAGGATTTGATTCGCTGTGAGGGTTGCGGCGCGATGATCTCCAAAGATCTGCGTTTTTGCACCACCTGCGGCAAACCCGTTATGGCAGCACCTGTGCAAGCAGAACCTGTTGCACAGCCTGCGGGCAAAGTGTGCCCCTCCTGTCAGGCGGCTATGCCGGATGACGTGGCGTTCTGCACCAAATGCGGTTCTAAATTGGACTAAACCGACAAAGCGGTTGTCGGAAGATTAAAATTTAAAGGAGATTGTTAGTATGCAAAAGACCAGAATGGGTATCACTGTTGGCTTGATGGGCGCGGCGATGTTCCTCACCACCTTCTTCGGCGGCTTCTTTGCGGCGGCTGTGTTGGCAGGTTACATCCTGCTGTGCGAAGAGAACGTATGGCTGAAAAAAGCGGCTGTCAAAGCAATCGCGCTGACCCTCATTTTCTCGTTGCTGAGCGGTGTGATCAATCTGTTGCCTGACGTGATCCGTTTTATCAACAACATTGCCAACCTGTTCGATGAGGATGTAACGGTGGAATTTATCACCAAACTCATCAACCTGTTTGACACGATCCTCTATATTGGCGAAAAAGTGCTGTTCATCCTGCTTGGCTATAAAGCGCTGAGCCAGGGCACCATCAAGATTCCGGTGGTTGATCCGCTGATCGAAAAACACATGGCGTAAGACTGATACAGCGCAGGGATCGAAAGACCCTGCGCTGTTTTTATGAAACGTACCACGGTGGTATGTAATGATATTTTTGAAAAGAGGTTTTGAAAATGGCAAAGTTTTGTCCGAATTGCGGTTGCCAGTGTGATGACGACGCGAATGTTTGCGGCGCTTGCGGCACCCGGTTTGAGGGCGCTCCCATTGCTGCCCCCACGTTTGATGCGCCCGTATCTGCGGAGGCAAAGGCGAACAAAAAACTCGGCATGATCGCTGCTGCGGCTGTGGCTGTTGTGGCGGCTGTGGTGATCTTACTGGTGGTACTGCTTGGCGGCGGCTACAAGAAGACTGTTAAAAAGTTTGTGAAAGCTTACGAGCAAAACGAGTCCGACGTGCTGGAAGAGATCTACAGCGAGATTCGCTTTGATTGGGCGGATGACAACGATTATGATTACGTCGATTCTCTGGAAAGCAGCGTGGACAGCACCTATGATGCTATCAAAGATAAATGCGGCAAGGGTTTCAAACTGTCCTATAAGTTCGACGACGTTGAGGTGCTCAAGGGCGACGATATGGAAGACGAACTGGAAGATTGGGGCTATGGCGACGCGGAT
>JAZRQN010000111.1:0-8096 GCA_045649855.1 Acutalibacteraceae bacterium
GCGGCAAAGGTAGCCAACATATCATACACATATTTGCGGAACGCTTCGCTGTTCCAGCAGAACACGCCGGGGCTTTTTTCGCCGTCCCAGGAGGTGATGAGCGAAAAATCTTCGCGGACACCGTCTCCGC
Organism: Acutalibacteraceae bacterium; assembly: GCA_045649855.1. GTDB lineage: Bacteria > Bacillota > Clostridia > Oscillospirales > Acutalibacteraceae > URNF01. The sequence goes on from JAZRQN010000111.1 coordinate 131, forward strand.
CGTTGGTTTTGAGCGAATTGGGGTGATGCCCCACCGTGCGGCTGACCTGCATGGACGCCGCAACGCCTGCTTCGCGGAATTTCTCCGCTGCCCAAGCCATATCCGCCGCTTGGGATGCACACTGTTCGATGGTGGGAATACCGTAGGAAGTGGCAAGCCACACCTCATCAAAACAGTTGCCGCTCTCTTGCAGGGCTGCAATCAGATTTTCAATATACGGATGATCAAGATGGCATTTATTGCCGGTGCGTAACGACATTCTCATCATTCATTACCTCCAAATACCTTGTATGTTCAAACTTGCTGCATCCAAAACTTCGGGCGCGGATTTTGGCGTGTCCGCCCAGGCGGTCGAAAAGATGCCCGCCTCGTTCCATCCTGCCAAATCGCCAAAGAGCGGCGCTAACGTGGAATGGAATACAAGTGTCAACTGCACCGTTTTACCGAAGAACCGTGCAGGAATCTCAAAACGGTAGGGCGCAAATGCCGCCGCGCCGATTTCCTCACCGTCCACCAGCAGAGTGGTGTACAATTGCGCATCTTCCATAGCGAGTATAACAGTTTTTGCATCCACAGGCAAGGTCATCTCGCCGCATACTGCACATTTTCCGAAGAACGTATTGTCAAACGGAAAATCGCCCGTCAACAACACGGCAGGCAGATACCCCAGATCGTTCATATCGGTGGTAAGCGTATGCTCTCCTGCCGCCAACTGCACGGTTGCGGTGCGGTACAAGTGCGAGAAACAGGTGGTGAGAGCATCGCACGTCTCATCAAACACGATTGCCTTGCCGTCCAGCAATACCGTGCCGTCTGCGTCGGGGTAGATACGCCTGTGCATCTGCACGGTCATCGATGCATCCACCTTGAACGTGTCAGTATCCTTTTTAAAGAACCGGGGACGGAAAACACCGTCGGACAGAGGAGAAACGGTCGGGTTTTCAAAGGGGATATGTTCGCCCTGCGGTTGCTCGCTTACGGTCAGATCGCCTCGATCAAACACCTGTACACCAAAACTTTCCAACGTAAACGGCACGTCGCCCTGTTCGGTGTGCAGTACGCACGCCCGTTTGCCTTTCGGCTCGTTGGAACGATCCAGCACCAAGATGGTGCCGTCTTCGTAGGTTTTCAAGCGAATATCCGACATACGGTTACCATTTTGATCGGTAACACAAATACCGCCTGCAACCGATTTGGCGGCATCCGCCACATCGGCAAAGGTGTTGCCGCTCGTTTCTTCCACAACGGTGGTGCCTTGCAGGGTGAACACAAACGGCATTTCCGCCGTTTCACCCTCGCGCAGAAAACGGAAGGTAACCTGCTCGGCCACCAGCGCATCGATCAGATCCTGAAACGCCGTGTTGACCGCGCCGTCCTCTCGTTTGCACAAAGCAGCCAGATAGTTTTCATAGCACACGCGGATGCCAACCTTGGCGGTGGTGCGTTTTTGAGCAAAGGCGGCAACCGCTTCCGCTTCTTTTGCGAGCAGGCGGATACCGTCAAAATCGGGGTTATGGTAGTTGAAATTATCAAAAAAGTCGGGTTTGCGCACGTTGCCTTTGGCATCCATATGGGAAATGGCGATAAAGAAGTGGTCAACGCCGTGCGCCGCGGCGTACCACAGCAACTGCTTGCGGCGCGCAAAGGACATTGAGCACGGGCCCAGCGCAAACAATTCCGCCATTGCATGCGGTTTGCCGTTGTACCGCACGTTTTCAATCATAGAGAACAGCATTTCGTCTTTGACGCACAGACGGGTGGGAATCTCATCCACGCCCGGCACGTCCATCTGCTCGATGAAAGAGAACCATTCGCCCGTTTCTCTGGTGGCGAGCAGGGGATGCTCATCGTCCAGCGTATGTCCCGTAAGCGGCAAGCCGTGCGCGCGGCACCAAGCGGAGATCTGATCGATAAACGCAGACTTGAAACGTTTGGAAATGAGCTTGCGGAATTCACCCGGGAAATGGGTGGTGGTATCCCCTTGCTCAAACGCGCATATATCCGCTTTCAGATCACCGCCGCAAACGGCGGTATAGTCTTCGCAGATGCCGTCATAATAGGGGTACACACCATCCGAGTTGGCGGTGTAAATAAAACTCGGCTCGTCGGTGAAAATACCGCAAATGACGTTGCCGAAATACTCACTAAACCACGCGTAGTATTTCTCGTGGGTCAGCCGAATGAAACATCGGACGGCTTCGGGGTTCAGCATATCACTGTCAAACGGATGGAACACGCGCTCGGCGGCGCCTGCTTTCATCATTTCCACCTGCACGGCGCCGTTTTCGTACACAAAGCGTTTCGCGCCAAAAGAGGGGTCTTCTTGTATGACCGTGTTTTTGCAAGAGCCGGACGGCCAGTTGAATTCATCGTACAGCCAGACGTGCATCTGCAACCGCTTTGCGGTTGCAAGCACAAACGCCACCAGCCGACGCCAGTCTTCCGACATATATCCGATTTCCAATCCGGAACGCGGATACAGCATCACCGTATCCACCCCTACCGTTTTGTAGGTGGTGAGCATTTTCTCCAACTGTTCATTTGTAGGGTTTCCCGTGATGGCGAGCATCGGTATCAACGGATTCATAAAAAATCCTCCTGTTTCTACTCTTTATACCTTGATATTACCACTCGGTCGTGCTATTATCAACATAGAAAACAAATGCCAATCTTTCTAAAACAAAGGTGATTGTATGCAAGTTTTTGTGCGGCACGCCGCGTATACCGACATACTCCCCAACCGATTTATGACCAAAGCGTACGATGCACGCTTGTTGTTCATCGTATCCGGTAAGGGGGAAATGCATTTTGCGGACAAGGTAGAACCGTTTTCCGCCAATACCCTCATTTACTATCCTGCAGGGTATGCTTATCTGCCTCTCCCCGACCCCGATGATCCGCCGCGGTTTGTAACCATCAATTTCGATTTTGACAGAACCCACAGCCATATCACCGAGGCGATATACCCCACCCCCGTTGACCGTTTTGAGCCGAGCGCGGCAATCTCCAGTCATCTGAACTGCGGACGAGCGCTGTATCAAAAATCTTTCGTGTTGCACCACATGGGCGATCTCCAAACATCCTTTTTGGAAATCGCTGACACCTATTCCAAAATGACCGATACCTCCAAGGAAACGGCGGAAGCGTTGCTCCAATACGTGCTGTGCCGTTTATCCGACCGCAAGGAAGAGGAAACGGACGGTCTGTACGGTCGGATCGTTGACTATATCGCCGCCAACCTCACCACCATCCGCGATAACGCAGAAATTGCACAGGCGCTGAATTATCATCCGTATTATATCAACCAGTATTTCAAGACCCAAAGCGGCAAGACGTTGCACAAGTATATTTTGGAATCGCGGTTGCACAAAGCCGCCGTGTTACTGCGTATGAGCGCCGACAGCATCGCGGATATTGCGGAAGCGGTCGGTTTCAAAAACGCGGACCATTTTTCAAAATGTTTCAAAGAACAATACCGCGTTACCCCGACTGCGTTCCGCCGCACGGCGATACTGGTATAAAAAGGAAAAGCTCTGCCTTGGCAGAGCTTTTTGTTACTGTTATTACGCTTCTTCCCCATACACCTGTCGGATGATATCGGCAAGATACGCGCGTGCGTGGCGGATGTCCAGCGTTTGCTGTTCTCCCGAAATTTCACGTTCAATGGTAACAGGACCGTGATAGCCCACCGCTTTCAAAGCGGTGAACACACCTTTGAAATCCACCATACCCTCGCCAATGCGCGTTTCGCGGCCGAGGTCGTGGCCGTTGGTAGGATAGCAACCGTCTTTGGCGTGCAGGTTGCGCACGTATTTGCCGAACACGGCAAGCGCGTCCACGGGATTTGCCCTGCCGTACAAAATGAGGTTCGCGGTGTCCAGATTGACGCCGAGATTATCCATTCCCACCGTTTCAAAGGTGCGCAACATGGTAACCGGCGTTTCCTGACCCGTTTCAAACAACAGATATTGACCGTTTTTCTTACAATGCTCGGCAACCGCGCGCACCGCATCGCAAAATCCGATAAACCGCACATCGTTCGGGTCTTCGGGGATAAAGCCCATATGGGTCGCCACGTCTGCAATGCCAAGCAGGTGCGCAAAATCCGCGCCTGCGCACAACTCTTTGACACGCTGTTCGCGGTATGCAGGCGGCACCAAACCGATGGTCTGCTGTCCCTCGTAGAAATTCCATACACAAGGTCCGCTGAAGCCGCACCAAAACGCAGACGGCGTGATGCCGTACGCCGCAAACTTCTCTTTCACGATGTTTGCGGTCTCTTCGTTGAACAGGGACACGTTCCAGCAAACCAACTGGCAGGTGTCAAACCCCTCTGCGCGCAGTTTTTCCAGTTTCGGTTCCAATTCTTCCAATGTATTCAAACGTAAACAAACACCGATATGCATACCAATCGCCTCCGCTTACACGATACCATATTTCAAACGGCTTTTCAACCGCCCGACGGTAATTTTATTTGCATTCCGTATCCAATTGTGATACGCTGATACAAAGTGCTCACGTGAGGAGATGTCTGCTATGAAACTGCATACGTTATTCCAAGACGGCGTCATTTTTGCCGCCGATAAACCCATTCGCGTGTTCGGAAACAGCACCAACGCGGTTACCGTATCCCTGCAAGGCAACACAGCGACCGCCGTCCCTGAAAACGGACGTTTTTTGGTGCAGTTGCCGCCACTGCCCTACGGCGGACCGTATCAGATGACCGTCAGCGGCGATGGCGAGACTATTACGTTGCAAAACGTGTATATCGGGGATGTGTACCTTGCCGCCGGACAATCGAATATGCAGTATAAAATGCGCGCAGGTGCGATTACCAAAGCGGATTGCACAGCGCTTCCAAACGTGCGGATCTATTTCACCCCCAGACCCGAAGCAGGCGAGGCGTTTTCGCCCGAAGACGGCTGGGTTTCGTGTACCGATGAAACGGCAGAATATTTCCCTGCCATCCCCTTTTACATTGCGCAAGCAATCAAGGAAAAACGCGACGTGGCGATCGGCTTGATCACCTGTTATCAAGGGGCTGCCATGATTCAGGCGTTTATGCCCAAAGAAACGCTCGCAAAACCCGCCTATCAGATTCCTGCAGAGCAGCGACACATCGACCTGCATTTTGATTGGAATCGGGATGCGTATATTTATGAAACACAGTTTTTGCATTTCACGCCGTTCTCGTTCTCCCGTGTGCTGTGGTATCAAGGCGAAAGCAACGGCAGCGATGCGGAAAGCGCGGTGTATTATGATATGCTTACCGATATGATCGCCGCGTGGCGCGCGGCACTCGGCGACGCGGAATTGCCGTTTACGGTAGTGCAGATCGCCGACACCGAAGAACGCATGGGCAACGCGTGGAGCGCGGTGCAAGCGGCGCAGGTAAAAGCAGGACAAACCATTCCGTTTGTGAACACGGTCATCTCCGCAGACATCAGTGAACGGGACGACATCCATCCGCCCACGAAAGGGCCGCTGGGGCGCCGTATTGCGGAGAGTTTCGGGTATTAAAACGATAATGCCTCGTGTGTTTGTGTATAGCGCACAAAAAACCACTCATTTTTTCGGCGCTCAAACGCGCGAAAAAGCGCGGATTTCGTTGACTTTTGCAGAGTAAAGTGATAAACTGTTATTCGTGGAACACCACAACAATATCATTTGGAGGGAAATACCCATGAAAAAATTGTTAGCTGTATTGCTCGCTGTCATGATGCTTCTCACCCTGACCGCTTGCAAATCCGAAGAACAGAAAGCTGCGGACAAGTTCTTGAAAGACACTGAGAAGTTGTGCAAAGAACTGATCAAAGCGATCGAAGACGAAGATGCTGATGCGTTTATGGACGTCATCGAAGAAAGCGAAGAGCTCGATGCGGATTATGAAGAGATCTACGAAGACCTGAAAGACGAAGACAAAGACGCTGCAAAGAAATTCAAAAAAGCGTACGAAGATCTCCAGGAAGAGTATGAAGAGAAACTGGAAGATCTGGAAGACGAACTGGAAGGGCTCATGGAAGACGTTGAGTTCTAATCCAACTCGCATCATCAATTTAACAAAAAACGGACTCCCGTACGGGGGTCCGTTCTTTTTTGGATTTTTCGCAGTCTCCTGTGGTTGCAGATGCGAAAAATTGTCATTCTGAGTAGGGGACTCCGTTTTTTTTGATGTCAACGCAAAACCATTGATGCGTTGTTGTAAAGCGTGCACAACCGACTATACTTTCCGATCGTGGTTTTTCGAAAAAAACGCAGTTTTGTTGACTTTTGGCGGTTAAAGTGCTAAACTGTTAGCAGTGGATTACCACGACTATTATTTTGGAGGGAAATACCCATGAAAAAACTGTTAGCACTGTTGCTCGCCGTCATGATGCTTCTCACCCTGACCGCTTGCAAATCCAAAGAACAGAAAGCTGCGGACGAATGGCTGAAAGATGCCAAAAAAAATCTTGCAGACCTGGAGGAAGCCATCGACGACGAGGATGAAGATACCGCCGAAGAGTTGGCAGAAGAGTTGAATGACATTGGCGAGGATGTCGAAGATATCTACGATGACCTGAAAGACGAAGACAAAGATGCCGCCAAAGAGTTCAAAAAAGAAGTTGAAGACCTCTACGAAGACTATATGGATCTGCTAGAGGATATGGATTTCTAATCAGACCCATATATGTGCTGCGAGCGAGTTTGCAGCGACTAATATTATGCACAAAAAGCGGAGACACGCAAAACCTTGGAAATGCCGCTTTGCGACATTTCGAGTCCTGCGCCAATTTCACGGACGAATAAAAAAGACCGATGCTTTTGCATCGGTCTCTTTTTATTGCCTAAGAGTAACTAAACGGAGCAAAATTGAGGTAAAAGTAAGCAAAAGTATTCTACTTTCGTTTTGCCTTGATTAAATAGGCATGATCAATTTCATGTTTTTCAATTTCACAAAAACCACATTTAAGAAACATATTTATTATTTCTTCGGGATCATCCGGATATATTTTCAGTTGCCGAGTACCATATTCTAAAATACTGCTGTGATTTTTATCAAGAGAAAGGACACATATACCATTCTTTGCAAGGCATCTGTAAATCTTCTCGATGGCTTCACATTTGTTTTCAATGTGCATGAAAGTAAGCGAGGAATAAATTATATCAAATTGCTCGGCAAATGAGTATACCAAAAAATCATCGCAAATCAGCTCAACATTAAACTCTTGTAAATGTGATTTTGCTATTTCAATGGTTTTGGGTGATATATCGATGCCACAGAAGAAACGCACGTTCGGTGCTACACTGACAGCCAATCTGCCTGTTCCGCATCCGATTTCCAAAGCGTTTTTTGCCTTATTAAGTTCAAGGAGTTTTATAAAAGGTTCCCCGTCCCATTTGCTCATATATGCTTGTAATTTCGGGGGATCATTTACCGGGTCTTGCCCCTCATCTATCAAATGATCATAGTGATAAATCACATCACAAATCACTTCGCATTCTCCTTTGCGGTTCGGCAAGAAGCAATCAGCATTACACGCAAGGAAGTACACTTTGCAGAAAGCGATTTATATGATTGCTCGTCAATGTAGTTGGTTCTGTGCAACAACTCAAGCCAATAGCCTGTTTCACTTGCTTCTTTTAAGGCGATTTCCAGCTTAGAAATAAAATCCTTCTTGCCTTGTGCATACTGTGCTTCGTGGATGTTAGCACCAATAGAGGTGCCGCTTCTGCCGATTTGATTGGAGATAATGGATTCTCGATTTTCTTTTAGTTGCTTTACAAGGTTTATAATATCCACAGAAAACTCCATTGATAGTTCTGCGAGCTTATTTTCTTTCACAAAATCGCCTCCTTTATTTAATTATATCATAAAATTCAGAACAATTCAATGATGCATCGCCTGCGGCGATATGATGTTATGCTCCGCATAATGATGTTGCTCATTTCACTCGCAATGATGCGATGTTTGCCGCAAAACATT
>JAZRQN010000112.1:0-8861 GCA_045649855.1 Acutalibacteraceae bacterium
CCTCGTCCATGGGCAGGAAGGTCAGCAGACCCAGACACTTCTCAACGTCCGCATCGTCAACATTGCGCCAGTACTGGTAAAAATCAAAGAGAGTGGTCTTATTGGGATCCAGCCAGACAGCGCCCTTGGCTGTCTTGCCCATCTTTTTGCCCTCGGAATTGAGCAGCAGGGTGATGGTCATCGCGTGTGCGTCTTCGCCGAGTTTGCGGCGGATGAGTTCGGTGCCGCCCAGCATATTGCTCCACTGGTCGTTGCCGCCAAACTGCATATTACAGCCGTAATTCTGATACAGATAATAGAAGTCGTAGGACTGCATGATCATGTAGTTGAACTCGAGGAAGGACAAACCTTTTTCCATACGTTGTTTGTAGCACTCGGCGCGGAGCATATTGTTGACCGAGAAGCAAGCGCCCACTTCACGCAGAACATCCACGTAGTTGAGGTCGAGCAACCAGTCGGCGTTGTTCACCATCTGTGCTTTTCCCTCGCCGAATTCGATGAAGCGCTCCATCTGCTTTTTGAAGCAAGCGCAGTTGTGCTCGATGGTCTCTTTGGTCATCATCGAACGCATATCGGTTCTGCCGGACGGGTCGCCGATCATAGCGGTGCCGCCGCCGATGAGGGCGATGGGTTTGTTGCCTGCCATCTGCAGACGTTTCATCAGGCACAACGCCATGAAATGGCCCACGTGCAGTGAGTCGGCGGTCGGGTCAAAACCGATGTAGAAGACCGCTTTGCCGCTGTCCACCATTTCTCTGATTTCCTGTTCGTTGGTTACCTGCGCAATCAGACCGCGCGCAACCAATTCGTCGTACACTTTCATGTATATCTCTCCTTGAATTATAATACAAATCAAAAACGCCCTCTGCCCAAACGGACAGAGGACGTTGTAAACGCGGTACCACCTCTGGTTCGAATCAGCCTCACGGCGGATTCCTCAGGCGTGCTGTATGCACGCGGCGCGGTATCGGGCGCACCCGTCCAACCCTACGCACCGTTGCGGCTTCGGGCGGCGGCTCCGGAATGTATTCAAAAGGGCACTTTACATCCTCACAGCAACCGGATGCTCTCTGAAAAAATGCGTCTTTTTACTGGTTTCCTTCATCGCTTTCGGTTATTTTATCATGTCCCCCATGAAAAAGCAAGGGAAATGCGCGATAATTTTTCATTCGCACGACATTTCACGGCTTATTGTAAGAAATCACAAAAAAATAGCGAAAAAAATACCTGAATTTTACATTTTGTCTTGCCAAACGGAAGTTTATTGTGTATAATGACCAAAGAGGACGCGTAAAAGTCCGTGAAAAAGTCAAAAAATCCTGAAGGAGAGTTAGTATGTCTAATCGCCTTTTCCAGGGTGTCGTGCACCAGATGCAGGGCGCCATCGACCGCACCATCGGTGTTATCGACGAAACCTTGAGCATTATCGCTTGCAGCGAGCTTACCCGTATCGGTGAGCAAATCCCTGCTGTAACTGCGGAGACCTTTGCGGCCCCCGATGCGTTTCATCTGGACGGATACACCTACAAGCCGTTCGGTTCTCACATGCATGCGGAATACGTGCTGTTTGTAGAGGGCGACGACCCCGAGGCGCTCAAATACGTCTCGTTGCTGGCAATCTCTCTGTCCAATATCAAGCAGTATTACGATGAGAAATACGACCGCGGCAACTTTGTGAAAAACGTCATTCTGGACAACATTTTGTCGGGTGATATTTATCTCAAAGCGCGCGAACTCCGTTTCAACAGCGACGTGGAACGCGTGGTTATGCTCATCCGCGTGGCTTCTCACTCGGACGTGTCTGCGTATGACGTGGTGCAAAATCTGTTCCCCGACAAGGCGAAAGATTTTGTCATCAACATCAACGAGACCGATATCGCGCTGGTCAAAGAGATCAGAAGCGGTATTGAGGGTCGCGATCTGGAGAAACTGGCGTGCTCTATCGTGGATACGCTCAGCAGTGAGTTTTACACCCAGGTGTCGGTTGGCATCGGCACGTGCGTGTCCGGCATCAAAGAATTGGCAGGCTCTTTCAAAGAGGCACAGATCGCGCTGGAAGTCGGTAAGGTGTTTGACACCGAGCGCACCATCGTGAGCTATGATAATCTGGGTATTGCCCGTCTGATCTATCAGTTGCCCACCACCCTGTGCGATATGTTCTTGCGCGAGATCTTCAAACGCGGTTCTATCGAGTCGCTGGATCCCGAAACGCTGTTCACCATTCAGAAGTTCTTTGAGAACAACCTGAACGTGTCCGAAACGTCCAGAAAACTGTTCTTGCACCGTAACACGCTGGTGTACCGCTTGGAGAAGATCAAGCGCCTCACCGGTCTGGATCTGCGCAAGTTCGACGACGCCATCGTATTCAAAGTGGCATTGATGGTCAAGAAATACTTGACCGCCAATCCCGTAAAATATTAAACACAAACGGCAGGTAAATATTACCTGCCTTGTGTTGCTTTATCGGGGTGCGATTTTCCACATATTGTTGGAAAATATTATCCCTTGAAACCGCCCGTATCGTCCGATATACTGGGGGTTGGAATGTCAAAAAGGAGGAAATCGCTGTGATTGAATTTCGCGGTGTTTATAAGAAATACAGCAACGGCACCGAAGCCTTAAAAGACGTTAATATTCACATCGAAGACGGTGAATTTGTCTATATCGTCGGTAAGTCCGGCGCCGGCAAAAGTACATTTTTGAAACTCATTATGCATGAAGAAAAGCCTTCTGCAGGTGAAGTGATCGTGAATAATTTTAAATTTTCCCGTTTGAAACGGCGCGACGTTCCCTATCTGCGCCGCACCATGGGAATCGTGTTTCAGGATTTTCGCTTGATCAACACCATGAACGTGTTTGATAACGTCGCGTTTGCGATGCGCGTAACGGGTGCGACCCGCCGTGAGATCCGCAAGCGTGTTCCGTATATTTTGCAGTTGGTCGGCTTGCAGGAAAAAGCGCACAACTTCCCGCCCGAATTGTCCGGCGGTGAGCAACAGCGTGTGGGCCTTGCCCGTGCGCTGGTGAACAATCCTGCGCTGATCATCGCGGACGAGCCCACCGGTAACGTGGACCCCGAGCGCGCCCGTGATATCGTGGAACTGCTCACTCAGATCAACAGCCTGGGTACGACCGTGTTGATGGTTACCCACGAACGCTCGTTGGTGGAGCGGTATCCCAGCCGTACCATCACCATTGAGGACGGCGAGGTCGTGTCTGATATCGGCGGTTCTGTGCAGCCCGTCAATGTGTCCGATCGCCCTGCTGTCAGATTGGGAGGTGATCTGCTGTGAAATTATCCAGTTTCCGTTATTTGACCCGTGAGGGCCTGCGCAACATCTGGCAAAACCGTTTTATGGCGATCGCTTCTATCGCCGTGTTGGTGGCGTGTCTGTTGTTGACCGGCAGTGCGTATCTGGCTTTGGCGAACGTGGAAAGCGCGTTTGACTGGATATACGCACAAAACCAGGTGGCGGTGTTTGCCGCGGTGGATGCGACCGAAGAACAGGTGAACGCTTTGGGCGATTCCCTGCGTGGTTTGGATAACGTGCGCGACGTGGTCAAGCACTCCAAAGAAGAAACACTCGAGAAATTCAAAGATTCGTTGGCGGAAGAAACTTACGAGAGCTTGCAGGGGGATGCAAACCCCATGCCCGACTCGTATATCGTAACTTTCCACGATCTGAGCAGATTTGACGAAACGGTAGCACAGATCGAAACGTTGGAACACGTGGACGAGATCTCCATTGCAGGCGGTATTGCCGAAATGTTGGTGACGGTGCGCCGTATCGTGTTGACCGTCGGCGTTTGGGTAGTGGCATTGTTGTTGGTGGTGTCCCTCTTTATCATTGCCAACACCATTAAACTCACCGTGTACAATCGCCGTTTGGAAATTTATATCATGCGTTCGGTCGGTGCGACGGGTGCGTTTATCCGTATCCCGTTTGTCATCGAGGGTATGGTATTGGGTCTGATTTCTGCTACGCTGTCTTACGGCATCGTATGGTTCTTATACAGCAAACTGCGCGAATTGTTCCCGCCGACACTTGACGGACTGGGTTTGTTGCCGTTTGCTGACGTATGGATGTATCTGTTGATTGGATTTGCCGCTATCGGTATTCTGACCGGTATGATCGGCAGCTTTATCGCGACCGGCAAATACCTGCACAAGGAAGGGAGCGAAAAAGCATGAGAAAACAGATGAAACGCAGTCGTGTGCTCGCGGTGTTTTGTGCCGCCGTGCTGTTGGCTGTTTCCGTTGCATCCGCTTCTCCCGTTCCCGTAAAAGCAGCCAGCCTTGAAGATCAGATTGCACAACTCGAAAAAGAACAGGCAGCGCTCAAAAAAGAAATCGCCGACGCCAAGAGCAATATGGCGGACAGCAAAAAGACCCGTGATTTGTACAACAGTCAGATTGCAAACGTCGAAGAACAGATCAGGCTGTTGGACGGACAGATCAACACCCTGAGCGAACAGGTGTCGGACAAAGACGCCGAAATTGCCGATCTGGAACAACAGATAGCAGACAGCTTGGCTGAAAAAGAAAAGGTGCAGTCTATGTTGGGCGAGCGGTTGCGCGCGATTGAAAAGCGCGGCAACGTGTCCACTTTGCAGATGTTGTTGGATGCTGATAGCTATACCGACTACCTGCTGAAAGCCAAATTGATGGAAGAGGTAGCTCAAAAGGACCAAGAGGCGATCGATGCTCTGGAAGCAAAAATCGCTGAGATCGCGGCGGCGGAAGAAACCGTGAAAACGGAAAAAGCCGATCTGGAGCAGAAAAAGAAGGACGTGGAAGCGCTTCGCGCTACGTCCAACTCCAAGAAAAAAGAACTGGATCAGTTGTATAAACAAGCGAATGCCGCTTACCAAAGCGACAAGAAAGAGGTCGATGACCTCAACAAAGAGTTGGAAGAAACCGAAAAGAGCATTAAGAAATTGTTGGCTGAACATCAGAGCACGGGTTCTTACGTGGCGACCTCTATGTTCTGGCCTGTTCCCACGGTGCGTAAGATCAGTTCCAACTTCGGCACTCGTTGGGGAACGTTGCACAAAGGCATTGACATTGCCAACGGCGCCGCGTACGGACACAGCATTGTGGCGGCGGCTGACGGCACGGTTATCTTCTCCAACACGTCCAGCAGTTGGGGTGGCGGATACGGTTACTATTGTATGGTGGATCACGGTAAGGATTCCCAGGGTCGCCAGATCGTAACCTTGTATGCGCATATGTCTACCAACAACGCGTACGTTGGTCAGACGGTAAAAGGCGGTCAGACGGTGCTCGGCAAGGTTGGCAGTACCGGTAACTCCACCGGACCGCACCTGCATTTTGAGGTGCGTGTGGATGGTTCTCCCGTCGATCCGCTTAAAGGCTACGTTTCGGTGAACGGTAAATAGGAAACTAACAAACAAAAGGAGCGCTTATGAATAAGAAACGATTCACGCTCAGCGCCTTGATCACGACGGTCGTGTTGGCAATCGCGATCACCATCTCGGTTACCATGATGATCGCCATACGGCAGTTCAACCAGCAGGTGAACGCCGTTATGCAAAAGCAGGCGCTATATTCGCATATTTCCGATGTTGACGCCAAGGTGCGCAGTTATTATCCCTCCTTGGACGAAAAACAGTTGCAGGCTGCCGTTGCCGCAGGCTACGTCAGCGGTTTGAACGATCCGTATGCAAAATATCTGAACGCTGACGAATATCAGCAGGCGACTTTGAAGCGGAAAGGACAATCCTCCGGTTTGGGCATCACCTTGGTGTTGAACGACGACGGTGAGTTGGCGGTGAACACCATTGCGGCGGACCAAAAGGTCGGCATACAAAAAGGCGATGTTTTGGTGGCTGTTAACGAGCAAGAGGTTTCCGGCGTGATGTTGCGACTGATACAAGAACGTTTGGATAACACGGCAGAAAAGGTGCAGTTGTCGGTCAGACGCGACGGCAAGATACTGGCGTTTGACGTAACGCCGTACACCTATTCGCTGGATTCGGTTACCGACCGTATGATTGGCGGCAACATCGGCTATATCCGCATTTCCGCATTTTGCGACAATACGGAAGGTCAGTTCACGGCGGCTTACTCTGCGTTGCAGAGCGAGGGTGCTTCTTCGTTTATCTTTGATCTGCGCAACTGCGAAGGCGGCGGTTCACGCGCCGCGTTGGAAGGCATTTTGTCATACGTGATGCCGCACGGCGCGTATGCGGTGTACACCGATTCGCTGGGTACGACCACCAACTTGGTGGCGCACAGTTCGCAGGAAGTAACCGCACCCATTGTGGTATTGACCAATGAACGTACCACGGGCGAAGCGGAATTGATGGCAGGCGTGTTGCAGGAGTTCGGTGTCGGCACGGTGCTCGGCAAGAAAACTGCAGGTAAAGGCAAATTGCAGGATTTTGTTCCGCTGAAAGAGGATAATGCGGCGTTGCTGTTGACGGTAGGTGAGATTTCGCTGATCCGTGGCGGTTCTATCGAGGGCGTGGGTATCACGCCGAACACCGAAGTGGATATGAGCGTCAGCAAGATCGACCGTATCGGCACGATGGAAGACAAGGAAGACGACCAGTTGCAAGCAGCACTTGCAACTCTGGCAGGTAACGTGTCCGGTAATATTGCCCCCGGCACTACAACGACAACGGTCAGCACCACCGCAACCGACACGACCGCTACGACAGGCACGACCGCACAATAAGATGTAAAAAACGCCTACGGAATGTTCATTCCGTAGGCGTTTTTATGTTGGCATCAATCCACCGACTCTGCGGTCAAAAATTGAACGGTGCGTTCGATGGAATCTTTGGAATTGCCCCAATCCTTGTTGGGGGTATTGTTGCGGTAATCGAACATTTTGCAAAAATGCGAAACGTCGCCCTGCAACTCTTCCAGATATTTACGGGTGATATCGGCGGTTACGCGGATGAACTCCGCCTGATATTTCTTGGGCATTTCCGCCGCCGTTTCGGTCAGTTGACGGCAATGCGGCAGACAGAACATCGGCTGTTTTGCATACAACTTGCGGAAATCCTCTTCTTTTTCCCAAATATGGCAGATGTTCGAGGTGAACTTCGCCATGTTGTAGTCAATGTTCTGACACATATAGCAGGTGGGCTTGGCGTTTTTCACCTTTTTGGTTTTACCGCCAAAACCTGTGGCAAACGCCGTTTTTTCCACTTCCGCCAGATGACTTTCCAGCATCAGAGCGAGCGGCAGACGTTTTTGCTGTTTCAACAGACTTTTGAAATGGGGATGACAAAAGCCAAGTCGGTTGGTTTCCTGACGGATATCCGGTTCCATCATAGCGGCGCCGGTGATGTACACAGCGATGCGTTCATTCAGCATATCGTGCAGACGGCACAAAGGACAGCCGTCCTGCGGTTCGAACACTTCGCTGATCGGAATGCTGGTAATATCGTCGCGCATAGTTTTCTCCTTTATGCCTGAATTCGTTTTACCGCGACCGTTTTGCCGCTGGTATCATCAAGGGTGAACAACACTGCATCCATTTGGCACGGGCCGTCTGCCGTGCTGAAACGTGTGGGCATTTTACTGCGGATGCGCAGGATGGATTGTTCGGGGCGCACACCCAACACCGAAACGGTCGGGCCGGTCATACCCACGTCGGTGATAAAACCCGTGCCGTCGGGGAGGATCTGCTCATCGGCGGTCTGCACGTGGGTGTGCGTACCGAAAATGGCGGATACACGCCCGTCCGCGTAAAAGCCCAGTGCTTTTTTCTCAGCGGTGGCTTCCGCGTGAAAATCCACAACGCAGAATTTCGGATTGCCTGCTTTTGCCAGCAGTTCATCCAATTTGTAAAACGGATTGTCCACTGCGTCCAGATACACTTGTCCCAACAGGTTGATGACGGCGACCGTATACCGACCGCGGTCAATCACCGTCATGCCGTGCCCGACGGCATCACCCGGGAAATTTGCAGGGCGCAAAACGGCGTCCTCCGCTTCAAGCGTATCCATAAACTCGGGACGGCGATAGGTGTGATTGCCGCCTGTCAATACGTCAGCACCTGCATCAAACAGATCTTTTGCGGCACGAGGGGTCGTACCGTTGCCGTCTGCGGCGTTTTCGGCGTTGACAATGCATACGTCCACCGCATATTGTTTTTTGATCTGCGGTAATACCGCCTGCAAATGACGGCAACCCGCACTGCCGACCACGTCGCCGACACACAAGATGTTCATACGATCATCCTTACTATGTAGAAAGAATAAGAGGGCGGCGAAACGCCGCCCCGATTTTGTTTGGTTTATTCCAGAGAGAGGAAGTAGTAGTAAACGGGTTGTCCGCCGGGTACTACCGTAACTTCCACTTTGTTGCCGACCTTTTCCTGAATGGAGGCGGCAACCTTCTGCGCATCCTCTTCGGTAACGTCAGCACCGTAAATTACGGTGATGAAACCGGTGTCCTTGCCGGAGAGGCGACGGGAATTATAGATGTTTTTCGCCAGTTTGACAGCCGCGTGGGTAACGTCATCGTCCACGAAGGTCAGTTTGCCGTTATCCATAGCGAGAATATCGCCTTCGTGGATATCGTGGCCTTCAAAATCACTGTCGCGTGCCGCAAAGGTGAGCGAACCGCTGGACACGCCTTCATACGCGTGGCGCATAGCGATCAGGTTATCCTCGACCGAGGCATCGGGATCGAACACCAGCATGGAGGAGATACCCTGCGGAATGGTACGGGTGGGCAGCACGCGCACCTCACGGTCAGCAAGCGGCACCGCTTGCTCCGCGGCGAGAATGATGTTTTTGTTGTTGGGGAGCACGTACACCAGTTTGGCAGGGGTGGCTTCAATGGCACGCAGGATGTCGTCGGTGGACGGGTTCATGGTCTG
>JAZRQN010000113.1:0-6852 GCA_045649855.1 Acutalibacteraceae bacterium
ACTAAGAGCAACAAGAAAATCCAGTAGCAAGCTACCATCAAATCAGCGTTACTCTCCGTTCGACTTGCATGTGTTAGGCATGCCGCCAGCGTTCGTCCTGAGCCAGGATCAAACTCTCTAAAAATTGTATCAAAACAACCTCTCGGTCGCTCTAATCATTTTCAGAGCAATTCAAGCTCATTTGACGCTATGCGTCTCGTTAAATGTGGGCCTCTCACCCACTTGCATCTTTTTAATGTGAATTAACGGGTAAAGTGTTTGTGCTTGTTTCGTTGTTTAATTTTCAAGGTCCTACTCGCTGTTTTCGCGGTGTCCCGCGAGACAGCTTTGTTATATTACCACGGGTTTTACCGTTTGTCAACACTTTTTTAAAACTTTTTTCAAGTTTTTTGAAAAGTTTTTTCGACTTGTGGCTGTCGGCATTTTCACCAACTATATCTTGTGTTTTCGGGCGTTTTGACCACTACAGCTGCATGTGCCTTGTCAGGATTCCCGCGGCGGAAACATCCACGATTCCATACCTTCCGTCCTTCAGACTGCCGGGGTTAAACAGGTACAATCCGTCCACATATTCTGCGAACGGAACATGGGTGTGTCCGAACAGAACAAGATCTGCACCGCGCTCACGCGCCGCACACTCAATATTATAATAACCGCCCTTCACGCCATAGAGGTGGCCGTGGGTGAGCATCACCTGTTTGCCGCAAAACGTTTCCAGCCGCACGCCGGGTGCCGCACAGGCAAAATCACAGTTGCCGCACACCGCATAGAAAGTATGGTCAGCAAACACGTCCGCTATACTTTCACATTCACGGTTGCCGTCCCCCAGGTGAATGACATCGGTGATATCGGGGTGGCGGAGTAACGCTTCCTGCAAATTGCGCGTGTAACCGTGGGAATCGGAAAAGACCAATATACGCATATCGCACCTCGCTTATATATATAATGTAATACTATTCTGAAAGGATGGATGAGAATGGGTAACACACAACTGACCCCCGAACAGCTGCACGCACTGTTGCAGTTCGCTTCCGCCAAGCTTGGCATCTCGCAGGAAACGCTGGCACGCACGGTGCAAAGCGGCAACCTGCAAGACCTCGGGTTATCCCCCGACCAGAGCCGCAAACTGGAGGGGCTCATGGGCAGCAAAGAGCGCGCAGAGGATCTTTTGAAGTCGCCGCAGCTGCAAGCCTTGTTGAACCAGTTGCAAGGAGGACGGGACACCTGATATGGCAGATCTCGGTGAACGATTACAGCAACTACTTTCCTCGCCTGACGGAATGCAAAAATTACAAGGGGCCGCGGAGCAACTGCAGGATATGCTGGGCAACAACGGCGATGCGAGCGCCATGCTGTCGGGGTTGTTCGGCAATGCCGCGCCCAACGCGCCACCGCCTGTGCCTGAAATGGATTTGTCGTTGCTCACCAAAGCAATGCCTCTATTCACTGCCATGAACGAAGAAGACGACAGCGTTAAGTTGCTCAAAGCGCTTCGCCCGTATATGCACGGCGACCGCGTCCAGCAACTGGACGAGATGATCAAAACGCTCAAGTGGTTTCGGCTGGCAATGCTGCTCAAGGAAAAAGGGATGTTATAATATTAGGTATATAATATAAAGAGCCGCGAGGATCCCTCGCGGCTCTTGCGTCTTATGCCAATCTTTCGGCGATCGCATCCAGGAATTCCATGGAGTTGACCGCTTTTTTGTTCGGCAGAGTGGACAGGAGGTACAAATCCTTGGTCATCACGCCGCTCTCGATGGTGTCGAGGGTGGCTTTTTCCAATTTGTCCGCAAACGCCGCCAGATCCGGCAGGTTGTCCAGTTCCGCGCGTTTGCGCAGAGCGCCCGACCACGCGAAGATGGTCGCCACCGAGTTGGTGGAGGTCTCCTCGCCTTTCAGGTGGCGATAGTAGTGGCGCGTAACGGTGCCGTGTGCCGCTTCGAACTCATAGTTGCCTTCAGGAGATACCAGCACGCTGGTCATCATCGCCAAAGAGCCGAACGCAGTCGCGACCATATCGCTCATCACGTCGCCGTCATAGTTTTTGCACGCCCAGATGAAACCGCCCTTGGAACGCACCACGCGCGCCACGGCGTCATCAATGAGGGTGTAGAAGTATTCGATGCCTGCGGCTTCGAATTTTTCTTTGTATTCCGCTTCGTAGATCTCCGCAAAGATGTCCTTGAAACGGTGGTCATACGTCTTGGAAATGGTATCTTTGGTGGAGAACCACAGATCCTGTTTGCAATCCAGCGCATAGTTGAAGCAAGCACGCGCAAAACTTCCGATGGAAGCATCGGTGTTGTGCATACCCATCACGATGCCGTCGCCTGCAAAATCGTGGATGAGCGAACGGGTCTCGTTGCCGTTTGCATCGGTAACCACCAATTCCGCCTTGCTGCCTGCAGGCGCTTTCAACTCGGTGTTGCGGTACACGTCGCCATACGCATGACGGGCGAGCACGATGGGCGCTTCCCAGGTGGACACGGTGGGAGTGATACCTTTCACCACCACAGGAGCACGGAATACCGTGCCGTCCAGAATGGCACGAATGGTGCCGTTGGGGCTTTTCCACATTTCTTTCAGTTTATACTCCTCCACACGCTGTGCGTTGGGGGTGATGGTAGCGCACTTCACGCCGACGCCGTACTTTTTGATCGCGTTCGCCGCATCGGTGGTTACCTGATCGTTGGTCTCGTCGCGGTACGGAAGACCAAGGTCGTAGTATTCACATTTGAGATCCACAAACGGGGTGAGCAACTTGTCTTTGATGCCCTGCCACAGAATGCGGGTCATTTCGTCGCCATCCATCTCAACGAGAGGGGTGGTCATTTGAATTTTCGCCATATTTATACCTCCATAAGTGGGGATTCCCACAATGATTACCCAATGATTTCCGCTTGGCGGAAGGATACGGTAGCGCCAAAGTCGCCGCCGTTGAACGGGCGAACCAAAATGCCCGCGTTGTTCGCCTGCACGCCGTAATATCTGGTGTAAAACCCGATGGGTACGGCAGGACAGGCGTTGATCAGATACTGTTCCAGCTTTTTGACAGCCGCGCTGTCGTCGCCTGCTTTTGCATACATAGCGTCATACTCCGCAGACGTATACCGCGCATAGTTGCCGCGCGGTGCATTGGTAGTAAACATCTCCAGATTCTCTTTGGCGGTCATGCCAATGCCTGTCGCCGCATAAATCGCCAGTTCATAGTTGCCTGCTTGCACACGCGCCTCCAGTTCGGCGGCGTCTACCAGTTCAAGCGTGCAATACAACGAGAGGTTTTTGGAAAACGACTGCGCAATGTATCGTGCAAGATCCGCGCTTGCCGTATCGGAAGATGCCAGCAACGTGAGGGTCGGCATCGATTCCACGCCAAGTGCGGCAAGTCCTGCGGACAGTGCCGTCTTTGCCGCCGCAACGTCGGTGGTAAAGGGTGCTGTGTCCGCATCCGTGCGATACTGCGCACCGCTCGCCGTCGCCGCAGGTGATACAAACCCCGTGGCAGGAACAAACCCCGTCGGCAGACTGCCGTGTACGGTGGTCCACTCGATCGACTTCGCCAACGCGCGGCGGATGTCGGCGTTTTGCAACGTTTCCGTCGAATTGTTGATCCACAGATACTGCACCGTGTCCTGCATGCCGACCAGTTGCACGCCTGCTTCTTTGGCGGCGTCCAGTTTCGATTCCGGCACAAACGCAACGTCCAGATTTCCCTTTTGCAACAATTCAAAATCCTCGTCCTGCGATTTGCTGACGCGGTAGGTAACCGCCGCAGGCAGGATGTCCGCGGCGGCGTGGTAATGCTCGTTTTTACGCAAAGTTACCGACGTGCCGTGATCCCAAGCTGACACGTAAAACGCGCCGTTGGTCAAAATGTATTTCGTTTCCAAGCCGTATCGCCCTGCGGCATAGTGAAAAAACGCTTCGTTGCAGGGCATAAAGGCAGGAGAGGTCAGTTTTTGGAGAAAGTCCGCATCCGGTGCTGTCAGGGTGATGACCAGCGTTTGCGTGTCCACCGCTTTGACACCCAGTGCGGTGGTCGGCTTTTTGCCGCTTAACACCTCGGGTGCATTTTCAATGCCGTTCAGCAAAGAGGTGTATGCGCACGCGGTCGCAGGGTCGGCGGCGCGGCGGATGCCGAACACGAAATCGTGCGCCGTTACCTGCAACGGGTCTTCAAACCCCGTTTCTTCTCCACGCACCGAGACGGTACTCCAACAAGAAGTTTTCAAATGAAAGGTATAGGTCTTGCCGTCTTCCGACACGGTCCAGTCGGCAGCACCGGGTACTACCTTGCCGTTCTCGTCAATACGGGTCAATCCCTCAAACACACCGCCGATCACGGTGAGGGAGGCTGTATCTTTCGCCGCCTGCGGATCGATCTGCTGCGGTTCGGCAACGATGGTGAAACCAAAACTGTCGCCACCGCGGGATCTGCATCCGCAAAACGTACAAAGACATAACACCGCGCACAGCATCACAATGCCAAAACGTTTGGATTTCCGAAACACGGCGCGGCCCCCTTTCTGCATATACATTGTCAGTATACAAAATTTATTTTGAAAGCGCAATAGAAAAATCGCGATTTTGCTGAATTTATAAAAAAGAGACCGCCTTGCGGAGGGGTGCCACAAGCAGTCTCTTTCGTTTATGCTTTATCAAGAAACGCACACGCACCGTTCGGCGGCAGGGTGAGCGTGCCGTTTTGAATGGTGGCATCCCCTGCCAGCAGGGTCGCATCGCCAAAATCGCACGGCAGTGCCATGCCGTTCAAGCAGTCGCTTTTGTTGATGGCGCACAGCACCTTGCCGCTTGCATCCTCGCGGATGAAACAGACGATATCGCCCGTGCCGCGCACCGCGCGGAACGCACCCTCTTTTAAAGGAGTTGCCGCTTTACGCAGTTTGCCGAGCGCTGCATACCACGCGATCATTTCCGTATCCTCTGTACCCCACGGATAGCATCCGCGGTTGAACGGATCGCGATATCCCTCCATACCTGCCTCGTCGCCGTAATACACGCACGGCACGCCCGGCAGACAGAACTGGATGAGCGCCGCCTGACGCAACAGTTTCAAGCCACGTTCACGCTGTTCGGGGGTGAGCGATTGAGAGGCTTGCCAACGGCGGCCTCTGCCGTTTGACGGCTCGCCTGCCAGAATGGTGAGCGCACGCTCGGTATCGTGGGTGCCGATGTGGTTCATCAGATTGCACACCACCTGCGGCGGATAGTTTTCCACAATACCCTCAATGGTGTTGAAAAAGTCGTCGCTGTTGCCGCCGCGTAACAAACCCAAAATGGCGTTGGCGAACGGATAGTTCATCACGCTGTCCAACTGCTGACCGAGCAGGTAACGGCGCAGGTGTCCGTAACTTTCTTTGTTGCTGGCATCCTCCCACACTTCGCCAAGCAGAAGCGCTTCGGGGTTTTCCGCCTTGATCGCGCGGCGCAGATCGTCAATGAACGGATCGGGCAGTTCGTCCGCCACGTCCAGACGCCAACCAAAAGCGCCTTCGCGCATCCAACGGCGGCAAACGCCGTTTTCGCCCGCGATAAACTCACGGAACGCAGGGGACAACTCGTCCAGTTCGGGCAGAGTCTCGAATCCCCACCAACTGGCGTACTCGTTCGGCCAACGGCGGAACTGATACCAGGGATAATACCGAGAGGAAACGCTTTTGTATGCGCCCTCGTCGCCGTACCGCCCCTCTTTGTTGAAGTAGCGGCTGTCCGAACCGGTGTGGCTGAACACGCCGTCCAGAATCACGCGCATACCGTACGTTTCCGCCGCCGCAGTCAACGAGCGCAGATCTTCCGCCGTGCCGAGCAGGGGATCGATCACTTCATAATCCGCCGTGTCGTAACGGTGGTTGGAATGTGCCTCGAAAATGGGGTTGAGATACAAGCAGGTAACACCCAAAGAAGCCAGATACGGCAACTTTTGCTCAATGCCTTTCAAATCGCCGCCAAAGAAATCGTTGTTGAGCACCTTACCTGCAGGCGTGGGTTCCCACACGGGCTGTGCGCCCCAATCGCCCCGCACCACGCGGTCTGTCGGCACGTTTTCTTTTTGCGAGCCGCTTTTGTAAAAGCGGTCGGGGAAAATCTGATAAAACACGCCGCCTTTGAGCCAGTCGGGCGTTTTGAAATCTTTTTCATAGCAGGTGAGCTGCCACCGTGAGCCGAGCGTGCGGCTTTCTGCCGCACTGCCGTCGGGCAGGGATACCAAAAACCGCTTGCCGTCCGCACAGGTCAGTTCAAAACAGTAGCGATACACGCCGACCGCAGGAGAAAAATGACATTCCCACCACTCGTGGTCGTCGTCCGGCTGTCCCGCCCAGAACATTCCGTCGCGACGGCTCTGCCGCCCCTCGCACGAGGTGCACAGCAACGCTTCCGAGCAACGCCACCAACGCGGCAAAAGAATGCGGAAATGCACCGCTTCCCCCTCTGCTATCGCACCAAACGGCGCGCGATAGTTGAGATCGCGAGATGAAAAATACAGGGACATACCGTTTTCTCCTTTCAGAATGTATCGGGGGCATCGTCTGCTCCACGAATTGGGAAAGGCGGCATGGTTTTACGCCATGCCGCCTGTTGTTATTGAGATCAGCCGAGTTTCTCGGTGAGGGTCGCGAGCTGTGCTTTGAGTTCTTTGGGCAGTTTGTCGCCGAATTTCTCATAGAATTCGTTGATGCCGGACAGCTCAGCTTTCCACAGATCGTTGTCCACTTCCAAGATGCCCTTGAGGGTATCGAGGGAGAAGTCCAGACCGGTCAGGTCGATGTCCTCTGCGTTGGGCACGAAGCCGATCGCAGTTTCGTTCGCCTCTGCCTTGCCTTCGCAACG
>JAZRQN010000114.1:0-50464 GCA_045649855.1 Acutalibacteraceae bacterium
ATGCGTTCCGTACACGCACCGAAGGTGTGCATCACAGGCGACGCCTGCATCACGCACGTAGTGCGCATCACGTTCCGAAGGAACGCATCACGCAAAGAAACCTGATTTGTCTGGTAGACAAATCAGGTTTCTTTGTTGGTGCCGGTGGCCGGACTCGAACCGGCACGGTATCGCTACCGGTGGATTTTGAGTCCACTACGTCTGCCAATTCCATCACACCGGCGGGTGTGTCGCTGCCTCTTTTGAGGCAACGGATGTATTATACACCATTCTTTTCAAAAACGCAAGTACTAATTTTGCATCTGCGAAACTTTTTACATCGGCGCAATATTCAGCACCTTGAAATCATTTCCGACACGGCGGAATGCCACGTCGTACGCCGTCGGATAGGTGTGGCTGTCATAGCCGCGGCTGACCACAAAATCAAACGACACCTGCACCGAGAAGATGTCCTGCGACCACATAATCGGAGTTTCCACCTGCATATTCTCGAACACAACCGATTTGTGCTTGTTATAATACTTATTATCGTGCGAACGCACCGCTTTTGCAAACGGCGTGCCGCTTTCCAGATACACGTTGAGTTCTTCCAACTTGGCATCCTGGCTGATAAAGCACGCATAGGTGCGCGCCACCTGTTCGGCAAGCGGTGTCAGTTTCTCGACATCCACCGCCGTCGGTGTCATGGTTAAGCGCGCAGAGCCGTCTTCCTGTTCCGCTTTTACCGCTTCGCCCGATGCGGTCTCCACGGTAGGCGGCAACAACGTTTTCACCGTATAGGTGGTAAGCGACGGCATTTCGCCGCTGATGCCCTCAAATAAAGCAAGCGCTTGCGGTTCGCCGCTTGCCTGCGCAGGTGCGCCGTTTACCAGCGGCACGAACGGTGCGCTCAAAACGGTTTCGTGCGCATACGCCCAATCCGAGCGGATATGCCAACCGTCTTCCTGTTTTTGCAGGTACAGCGTACCGTATTTTTGATCGCTCTCGTACACATCATACGTATACGTGCCATTTTCGGCATCCGCCGCCATTTCGGCATACTGCCAACGGCCGACACCCTGATTATACTTCGCAGACAGGTATTGCACGTACATATCTTCCGTATTATACGCATCAAACGGGAAGTCGCTGTCCGCAATAATCTGTTGTGTATCCCCTGCTTTGAGTGCATCAAAATATGCATTCATCGCGCCCACGGGGTGCGCCGCTTCATACCGCGCGAGGTATCCCCAAAATTTGCACAATCCAAAAGCGATGGCCACCGCCAACACCAGAGCCTGCAGAATCAGTGTCCACCCAAATCTCCACTTTTTCATTCTGCCGCCCCCTCTCGCACCAGGAACGCAGTCGGCAAAAAGCGCGAACCGTACAAACTGGCACAATAGTTGACGTGCTCACCCTCATGTATCATCAGCGTGGACGAACCGCCGTCCAGATTGGCGGCGTTGACCGCACCGTATGCCATCATCACGTCGCGGCAATCTTTGTAGCTGGCGCCCAGGCTGTGCGACTGTCTGCCGTCAATAACCAACAGCAGTACCGCACCGTCCGCGCGTTGCCCGATGGCGGTACGCGGATTTAAGCCACCACCCGTACCTGCGACGGGTGCAGGTTCGCCGTTTGCAACCAACACGGGACCAAAGGTTACACCCTCACGCACGCCTTTTTCCAAAGCGCGTGCGGCACTCATATTGCCAACGATCAATTTGCCGTTCGCATCAAAGCCCACCACCGTGCCGGTAGTACCGCCCGAACCGTATTTGATTTGTCCGTCGTGAATGACGTAGCCGATCGGCGTGCCGCCGTTTCCAAAGCCCTGTTCGTCTTCAAAACCACCTGCGTTGATTCCGGCCACCGCGCCGTGGTTTTTCACCAGATCGTCCAGCGTTTGTCCGTCTCTGCCGTCATACTGCGGCAACGTGCCCACAAATAATCTGGTGGGGTCTTTCACAATCATCATCTTTCCTTTGAACGTAGCACCCGTAACGTCCTCGATCACCAGATCGGGAACGGTGGGGTCGGCGGTAACGGGCGGCAACTCGGTATCGTCCGTTTCCATATCCGCTTCAATCACCGCATTCTGTTTGCGGATCTCGGCGATCTCCTCGTCAGACAGATACATCTGCGCCAAAAATTTGGCGGCGGACGTTTCCATTACGGTGGTTACAAACAGACCGCGCGCCTGTGCGGACGGGCCGTAACACACCACGGCGGTCGCACCGAAAAAGGCAACCACCACAGCGGCGAGCAATACACCGATAACAGCAGAAATTCTGCCGATAATTTTTAAAATCGGTCGTTTTTTTGCGTGCATACTATCCCCTCAAAAATAAACAGCACGCCGTGTCGGCGTGCTGATAAAATCAGTTGCTCTCTGACAACAGTTTGTTGATGGCTTCGTGGAACGAAGCGATGTCTTTAAACTGGCGGTACACCGATGCGAAACGCACGTACGCCACGTCGTCGATCTTCATCAGTTTCTCCATCGCGTATTCGCCGATCTTATCGCTGGTAACCTCGCCGTCAAGCGAATTCTGCAGTTGCGTTTCGATCTCGTCCACCGCTTTTTCGAGCGTGCTGAGCGAAACGGGACGTTTCTCGCAAGCGCGCAATAGACCGCCCAGCAGCTTGCTGCGATCAAACACCTCACGCGATTTATCCTTTTTCACCACCACGATCGGCACCTGCTCGATGATCTCGTAAGTGGTAAAGCGTTTCATGCACTGCAGACATTCTCTGCGGCGACGGATACGCTTGCTGTCGTCGGTGGAACGCGAATCCACAACCTTGCTTTCTTCATAACCGCAAAAAGGACATTTCATACTGCTACCTCCCGCAAAAAGCGTTATTCGCACAACATTTCCTTGATTATAACAAAAAAAATATGCGACTGCAAGTTATTTTCATATTCTATGATATTTTTTTGCCGAAAAAGTTGTGTTTTTGATGCAAATATGTTAAAATAAGAAAAACAACGTTTTGTAAAGAAAGGGAACACGAGTATGAAATACATCGTTTCGTTTTTGATGATCACCGCTTTGCTGTTGTCTTGTGTCGGTTGCGGCAAAAAAGCGGAAGGCGATACTGCCGCCACGACCACCGCTGCAGGCGGCGCGGTAACCACCGTTATCACCACTCCGCCCACCAGTGCCGTACAGCAGTCGATCGGTTGGGTTACCGCTGATTCGATGCACGTTCGTTCCGCCCCCGAAAAAGGCAATAACTCGATCGGCGGCGTGAAATACGGCGATGTGGTTACCATTTTGGAAAAAGAAGGCGACTGGTTCAAGATCGAATGGGCGAAAGACCCGTTCTACGGCTACGTCAGCGCACAGTTCGTGGTGTTTGAAGATCCTGCCACCATGACCACCACTGCGACCACCGCCGAAACGACCGTTGCCGCTACGACCACCGTAGCACCATAATTATCCGATTGTGAAAACGCTTTTTCGCGGCACACTAGTATTGGGCTTCTGCCCCAAAAGGAGTGTGTTTGATGAAAAAGCGTTTTTTTGTTTTGTTGGCAATGCTTTCGCTTTCCATGCTGCTCTTGTTCGCCGGTTGCGGTGAGGGGAAAGGCGCTGAAGATACGGGCGATGACGGCAAAGTGGGCGATCGCAACGATACCACCGTTACCACGACCACAACCACCACGACCACAACTACCGACAACAGCAACCTGAAAGATGACGTGGAGCGTTTTGCTGAGGATATTATGCCCGGCGGCAACGCCTCCTCCGTGCGATGACAGTAAAGGATACGATCATGCAACAAAAGAAACGAAAGAAAGAGAAATTCGCAAAACCGTTCCACTCGGTGGAACCCATCATTTTCGACAACTGCATCATGCGTGAGCAGTGCTTGCACGAAGTCCCCTCCGACGTGAACGGCAGTTACACCGGCACCCCTGCGGATGGCGGTATCCCCGAACAGGACGCGGACGATCTGTAACAAAAAAGGAGTTGTGAACAGTTTTCACAACTCCTTTTATTAAATGTGCAAACCCTGCTCGTCCTCTTTCAATTTGAACAGCACAGGGCGCTCCAGCGGCGAGTTGTTGGGTCGGTGCATCACGAACAACCGCTCGTCCTCAAAACTTTCAAACACCATGCCGTGTCCGCCGTTTTCGACGGATAACGGACGGGAAGTGATTGTCCATTCGCCGTCAATGTCGCCATTGCTGCTTTTGCAGATAAGTTCGGCGTAACCGTTCTGATTGAAAGTAGACCACAAACAACACAAATCCCCCTTGGTGTCCCGTAGCAAAAACGGACCGTCGGTAACGTATGTGATGGTGTTTGCGTGCACGGGGCGCACGTCCGCATAAATGGATGCGTGCCAAAGGGTGCGCGGCGCGCTCACCGCGTGGGTAAGATCACGGGACAACTGCATTTCGCACACCGTGCCGTCCCCCACCTGCAACCATTCGTGGCAAAACACCACGTGCGGCTCGCCTTGTTTGTCGATGTACAACGTACCGTCCAGACATTCCCAATCGGGCGGTGTAATAGGCGCATCGGTCAGCGGTTTGAAGTCGCCGTCAGGGGTGTCGCACACCAAAATGTGGGTGGCGCGGCATTTGTCATTTGCTTTAAAGGTGGCGAACATATAAAATTTATCGTTGTAGAGATGCACTTCGGGCGCCCAAGCGTCGTACGCGCCCCAAAAATCGCCACCTGTTTCGAACACGCTTTTGGGGGCACTCCACTCCGCAAGATCGCGGCTGACAAACACATCAAACCCCGTTTGCAAACCCCAGCCGTTGCCGTCCGTGTCGGTGCAAACGCGCGAACCGTAAAGATAGTATTTCCCTGCATACGGCAGGATAAACGGATCTCGGATATTGATGTCAGTCAACTGCATATTGCCACCTCCATATACTTGGAGCATACCACGCACACAACAAAAAAGCAAGGCAAACCATGCGGTTTACCTTGCTTTTTTCATTCTTCAATTTCTTCAAAGCGGAAAAAGGTGTTGCCGTCCCGTTCCACCGTTTCGAGAAACATGGAGAGCGGACGCACCCACACGGCGTGATCACCGTACAGTTGCTGATACACCACCAACGGTTCCAGCGTTTCACTGTGGCGCGCGAGGTGTAACACACGGTATTCCATCCCTTTGAAATGACGGTATTTACCGCCCACACGCAACTCTCTGTCCATTATTGTGCAAACAGTTTGCGCGGATCACACATTTTGTACGCTTTCTGATTCACGGTGTACTGCAACGTGTTGGCGAGTTCCTGAATCTCGGTGTTGAATTCTTCGTACTTAATGCCTGCCAAAATGTTTTGACGGTTGTCCTCAAAATAGGTCTTGCGGTCATCGCCCTCTTCGGGATCCAGACGCAAAATGAGTGCCGCGGTCAGTTCGGTGCCGCCCTGCTTGTAGGTAACAACCTTTGCTTCGCCCTCTTTGATGGTCTTGATGGTGTTCGCAAAATCGGTTTCGTCGGTAGTGCCTGCATCCAGATCCTGACGGGTATCCGCATCGGTCAGCGTTTCCAGTTTTTTGTCGGTGTTGGTGCTGGTGTCATAGTTGTACTGTGCAATCACTTCGTTGAAGGATTTGCCGTCGTTGTACAGCTTGAGATATTTTTCCAGTTCCTCTTTGATGGTCTTCTGCTCGTCTTCGCTCATCTCGGCGTCGTTGCTCATCATATTGACCGAAATCATCTTGTAGCTCAGATAGTTGTCATCAAAGTATTTGCGGATATCTTCTTCCGCAACCGCTTTAGAACCGCCTTTGTCATAACGCGCCATGAACAATGCCTGCTCGTTGTAGCTCGCCATAAACATATTGGTGTAGTTCTCTTTACCGATACCGTAGCTGAGGAACATATCCCAATCATCAGAGGTGAAACCGTTCAAGGTCGCCTGCGCCTCTTTAGCGGTTTCCTCATCCATGACCACGCCTTCTTTTTCCATCAGATTGGCGACCGCTTTCTGACGAATGATATCATCGATAGCAACCTCTCTGAGGTAGGCGGAGAGATCCAACTGCTGATTTTCATACGTGTACATCTGCGACCAGATGTCATAGCCCTGCTGTTCGGCATAGCCCAGACCGCCGTCGCTGTATGCATAGCTGTAAGCAGAAAACAGATTTGCCAGATATTCACCGGTGCTGTAGTCCTTGCCGTCAACGGTCAGCGCCACTTTCGGGGTGGAACAACCCGTCAAAGACAGTACCATGATTGCGGCGAGCGCCACGCAAAGCAATTTTTTCAAAGATTTCACGACAATTTCCTCCTTGTGTACGCGGAAAATTATTATCTTATGTATTATAACAAACATTTATACAGTTGTCCACAGATATTTTTGCAAACTTTTTTGTATTTTTTGTGTTTTCCTACTAGATTAAAACAAACAAATATGTTATACTGTGCTTATCAATGTAAAAAAGGAGAATTTTGACATGGATGTTTTTGAGAAAAAGCAACTGCAGATTGCGGCAACGCGCATCCGTAAAAACGTAGTGATCGGCACCCACTACGCAAAAAGCGGACATCCCGGCGGCTCGCTGTCCATCGCAGATATGCTCGCCTACCTTTACATGAAAGAAATGAACGTGCGCCCCACCGAACCCGATTTTAAAGACAGAGATCGCTTTGTCCTGTCCAAAGGCCATGCGGCTCCCGGTCTGTACGGTGCGCTGGCGGTTGCAGGTTACTTCTCCGAAGACCTCATCCCCACCCTGCGCCAGACCGGCTCTATCCTGCAGGGCCACCCCGATATGAAATATATCCCCGGCGTGGATATGTCCTCCGGTTCTCTCGGTCAGGGTATTTCCGCCGCCGCAGGCATGGCGCTTGGCGCTAAACTGTCGGGCGATGACTATCGCGTGTACGCCATCCTGGGCGACGGTGAAATCGAAGAAGGTCAGGTTTGGGAAGCAGCGATGTTCGCCTCTCACAAAAAGCTGGATAACCTGTGCGTCATCGTGGATAACAACAACCTGCAGATCGACGGCTCGTTGGACGAGGTCAACTCTCCCTATCCGATCCCCGAAAAATTTGCGGCATTCGGTTTCCACGTAATCGAAATCGATGCACACGACTTTGATCAGATCGATGCGGCGCTCGCCGAAGCGAAAACGGTCAAAGGCAAGCCCACCGCCATCATCCAGAAAAGTGTCAAAGGCAAAGGCGTTTCCTTTATGGAAAACAACGTCGGCTGGCACGGCAAAGCGCCGAACGCCGAAGAATTTGAGCTCGCAATGGCTGAACTGGATGCGAAGCTGAATGAATTGGAGGGTGCATAATGGCTGACGTAAAGAAAATTGCAACCCGCGACAGCTACGGTAACGAGCTGGTCGCTTTGGGTAACGACAACCCCAATGTTATCGTAATGGACGCTGACCTTTCTGCCGCTACCAAAACCGGTGGTTTCAGAAAAGCGTTCCCCGACCGCTTTATCAACGCAGGTATTGCGGAAGGCAATATGATGGGCGTTGCGGCAGGTCTTTCCACCACCGGCAAGATCGTGTTTGCTTCCTCCTTCGCAATGTTCGCCGCCGGCAGAGCGTTCGAGCAGGTGAGAAACTCCATCGGTTATCCTCACTTGAACGTGAAAATCGGTGCGACCCACGCCGGCATCTCTGTCGGTGAAGACGGTGCGACCCATCAGTGCTGTGAGGATATTGCGTTGATGCGCAGCACCCCCGGCATGAACATTTTGAATCCTGCGGATGACACCGAAGCGCGCAAGGCCATTCGTGCCGCCGCCGCTATCGACGGTCCTGTGTACCTGCGCTTTGGCCGCTTGGCTGTGCCGGTACTGTTCGATGAGGATTATCAGTTTGAGATCGGCAAAGGCTTCACTCTCAAAGAGGGCAACGACGTTACCATCATCGCCACCGGTCTGATGGTCAGCGAAGCGCTCACCGCTGCTGAACAGTTGAAAAACGAAGGCATTTCCGCCAGAGTGATCAATATGGCGACCATCAAACCCATTGACCGCGACATCATCATCGCCGCCGCCAATGAAACCGGCGCTATCGTTACCGCTGAAGAACACAACGTGATCGGCGGTCTGGGCAGTGCGGTTGCAGAGGTGCTGTGCGAGACCGTTCCCGTTCCGATGCTCCGCGTCGGCGTGGAAGACAAGTTCGGCAAATCCGGTCCTGCGACCGATCTGCTCCCCATCTTCGGTTTGGATGCCGCGACCAACGCCGCGAAAGTCAAAGCCGCTATCGCCATGAAAAAATAAACCGCTTTGCGGTTGAAGTGAAACAGAGGCATCAGCAGATGCCTCTGTTTTTTTGTTGGAATGTAGCGCTCGATATCTGCAGGTTGAAGATTGGCAAAATGTAAATAAAAAACAGGCGATGCACGGAACGTACATCGCCTTTGGTTTGTTTCACATATTCAATGCTTGCAATTCTTGGGGCGTTTGGCGAGCAGAACGATCAGTACGATGATCGCCGCCAACAAGACAACCACACCCACGCCCATCAAAATGAGTTGGGTCATACCAAAGCGTGTTACCAAATCGTTGAAAGTGGTTTTGATCTTTGCCATTGCACCGACAGCCTGCTCATCATCGGGGGTCTGTTCGGGTTGTTCTTCTACCACGGGTTGCACCACGGCGGCGGTCTGTGTATACCGCTGGAACGTACCCTCGACGGTGTCATACTGGTATAAACCTTTAACGCCCGTAGGGGACAACACGTATACCAGATAATAATCTTTCATCGCTTCATCCGCGAAGGTCCACGCCGTTACCGTTTTTTCACCGATCTGCACAAACGTCTGGGTAAATCCGTCGGGAATCATCACGCTGCCGTCGGGGGTCAAGAAGGCGTATACACCTGCCTGCACGGTCATCGAACAGAACTCCGAGAAGGTCATGGTTACCGTATCATACACGTAAAACGCGCCATTTTTGCCTTCCGCATCCACCAGATACAGCAACACGATGCCGCGGCTCTTATCCTGCACCGACGGGAATTCCGTATCGTTGACCGTGATTTTCACCTGTTCGTATCCGACAGGCAACTGCACGTCTTTGAGATCTTTCTGGATGTATGCCGTTTGGTCTCCAATGGTTACCTTTGCGGCTTCCTTCTCGTCTTTTTCGTCCTCGTCCTTTTCAGGCGTTTTATCCTCCCCCTTCGGAGGCGTTTCCGTATCGCTGCCTGCCTCTTGGCGCGTGATATTTAAAGTATACGTCTTGGTCGTACCATCGGGGGCGGTAACGATTACCTTGCGGACGTTTTTGCCCACCTTCATATTCTTGCTGCCCTCCACCGCGATGGTGGCATCTTTGTCCTCCGTTTCCGCGCTGACGGTCAGCACGGTTACCGAGTTGGGAATCACAATGGAATACGAAGTTACACTCGCAGAAAACTTCGGGGACAACGTGCCGCTGGAAATATACAGTTCAGACAAGTTTGCGTTGCCGGATTTCTGCGGATTTTGCGGATTGATGGTAACGCTGCCGGACGGATTGCCGAGAGCACCATATGTTTCCCAGTCGGAAATCTCGGAGGTGGTCAGGCTCACCGTCGAACTGCCTGCTTTTTTCGCCTTAAAACTGAGCGTGATGGTTTTGGTCTTGGAGGGCGATGCAGAGGTCTCGAAATACGACAGAGTAACGACACCCGATCCGCCCGATGCGGTAGCACCCGATGCAGACGTGTATTCCAATACGGAAGCATCGTATTTCACCGTCGCATCCACCGAACCGATGGTGGAATCGGCAGAATATTTCACCGTTACCGTAACGGTGCTGTCAACGGTCGGTTTGGTGGTATTGGCGGTTACCGACACCGAGGCGCCTGCCGCCCATACGGGCATCGCGCCCACAAACAACATCGTCATGACGGTCAACGCCACAAATACGGAAAGTAATTTTTTCATACTGTTCACCTTTTATATAATCGGTTTTGTGATACCTAAAATTTGTTTTTGCGTACGCAACAGATCGGAGGATGTCAGTTTACCGTCCTTACTGCTGTCTGCGGCAGTGAGATACGCGCCTGCAATTTTTGTGATCCCCAAAATGTGCTTTTGCGCCATCAGCAGATCCTTCGAGGATACCACGCCGTCTCCGCTGACATCGCCATATACCACTACGGGATAGGTGGCAAACACCGTGCTGCCTGTCATCACCTGCAGTTTATGGCCTGTCGCGACTTTACCGCTCACCGCTTTGCCACTCGCATCCACCAGTTGCACCGTGCCGTTGGTAACGGGAATGTTTTTCAGCAGATCAGCGGCGGTGGTGTCGGGCGAAACGCCGGTCAGATAGGTGTTAAAAGTATATTTGCTCTCTCCGATCACAGGATCGGCAGGTGCCACGGCACCGTCGGGGCGGTGGATGCTCACCGTATAGGTGCGCACAAGACCGCTGGGTGCGGTTACCTTGATATCCGCCACCGTTTCTTCACCCGACAGGGTGATAGTGCCGCCGCCCTCCACTTTAGCGCCGCTGTCGCTCTTGGTGGCAGTAATCTTCACCTGCGTTACCGACTTGTCAACGGTGATTGCATAGTCGGTGGTGTATCGGCTGAAGGTCGGGGTGATCTTATACCCTTCCACCGCCAGATCGGTGAGGGTGTTGTCGTTGTTGCCTTTGGAAGTGGGCAGAGCCTGCGGCTTGTCCGGCATACCCGAGAACACGGGGATGTTGAACACCAAAGCACTTTTGAGCATTTCATCGGTATACGCCTTTTTCATCAGTTTCGCCTCGGATGCCGCGGCGGTGATGTTGGTCATATACTGGTGGTTGTAAAAGCCGTTACCACCGTCCACCAAATCAAACTTTTGCAGATACAGGGTGTTTTGCCCTTTGTTGATATAACCGTTGCCCAGTTGCTGACCGCCGCCGATAATCGACTTTTTGGCGGTATCCCAACCTTTGGCTTTCGCATAGGTTGCGCCGTTTTGCATGGCAGACAGTCCGTTTGCGGCATAAGCGCCGATGTCAAAGATATTATAGTACCCTGTAACCTCCTGCAACACACCGTCTTTGGTGAAGTTGGGGACGGTGCCTTTGCCAAGCTGGTTGCCGTCCATGCCTTGTTCCTGCAACGCACGAGAAGCAAGGTGATACGCACTCACGCCCGTCTGTTTGGCGGCATCGACAAAGTCTGCCGCCATGCTGTACATAAAGCATTTTCCGCCCAAAATCTTTTGGACGCCCTCCACCGTGTGTACCGAAGAGTACGCAAGACTTTCAAACTGGAAGATGGACACGTCATCCAGAAAATTACGCGGATCCATATAATACGCGACCACTTCGCGCTGTGCGGAGACCCAGCCACCGCTGTCAAACCAAACGTACGCCTTTTTATCCCAATCGTAAGCACCATACTCCATGGATTTCCACGAGGCGATCACCTCGTCGGTATCCACCAGACTGCGCCCCACCTCCGCTTCGGCATTCAGTGCCTCTGTCCAGGTTTTGGGCAGGTGCTGTGCCACGAATACCCAGTTTGGATATTTGGCGTGCAGTTGCCGCAGTCCTTCTTTGTAACTTTCAGGGAATTTCTGAGCGGTAAGATACGCCTCAAAATCCGCATCAGGCGTATATTCAATATCCTCAATAATCTCTATGTACTCGTTGTACATGTATCCCGTGTACTGCTTGTCCTTGGTCTGGATGTAATACCACTTGTCGCCCTCGGAATCGTATTTACTGCCAAGCACCGTCACCAACGTGCCGGTATCCAGACGGGTGAGCACCTTCGTGCCCTGTGTGCCGGGATTGTTTCGCACAGCCACGCCGTCGCCCGTTACGCGACCCTCTTGCGTTTCCGCGGCAACCACCGCGCCCACCGTGCAACACAGCATAGAAAACAGGAGTGAAAACACCATGAGCAATGCAAGCATTTTGCGTACACATATCCGCATGTTGTGTTCACTCCCTTCAAAAAATCGTACATATAGTTATTATATCGTTTTTTGAAAATCGTGTCAATATATAGGAATATAAGTCGGTATATGTAAATTTCACCAAAAGATATCCGCCTTATTTGGTCAAAACTTCTTTTAACGCCGCTTTTTCCGCTTCACGCACCGCGCCACCCTTGTTTTTCCACGTATTGTATCGAAATACAGCCACCCCTTGATACCCGTTTCCCCTCGCGTACCGCGCCTGATGTGCGAGAATTTCACCACCCGTTTCCCATTCATCAGCGCCGCTTCCTGCCAAGTTGTCAAACTCGCCCGTTTTGTACAACGCCAGCCCTACGTACAGCCGCACCCCTGCCGCGCGCGGAAGAGCCGCCCACTCGTCCGCCACCGCCATAAACGGATGGGTCTGATGGTCAAAACCGCTGTATATCTGCGGACACACGTAGTCCACGTATCCGCGTTTCATCCACGCGGCAACGTCCGCGTACAACACTTTCCGGTTGCGCGCGATGTCGGCGGCAGGACTCACTCCGAACAGACATCCTGTGCGCTGATGCACCACCGTTTTGGTGGCGGCGATCAGACCGCT
This sequence comes from Acutalibacteraceae bacterium, assembly GCA_045649855.1. Taxonomy (GTDB): domain Bacteria; phylum Bacillota; class Clostridia; order Oscillospirales; family Acutalibacteraceae; genus URNF01. The sequence continues at coordinate 12,452 of JAZRQN010000114.1, forward strand.
CACTGCCGCTTCGCGCCATTCCAAAACCGCCAGGGATGCAGGCGGTGTTTCAAACGATTGTGCGGTATCGGGCAATCCCGACGGATAAAAATAATCGTCATACTGCACCCCATCCACCGCATATCCGTCCACGATCTCGCGCACGCCGTCTAAAATGTACCGCTGTGCAACAGCGGAGGTGGGAACATAATAAAACGTGCCGTCCCATTCGTATATATCCTCGCACACTGCACGGGAACTGTCTGTGCCGATGCGGTAGGGATTGACCCACGCGTGCAGGGCGATGCCGCGTTGGTGCGCCGCTTGTACCGCGTACGCCAGCGGGTCAAACGCCGCGGACAACAATCCCTTGACACTGTCAGCCGCAGGGAATACCTGTGATGCATAATACGCATCCCCCATCGCACGCACGTGCCAGAACACCGTATTCAATCCGTCCTGTTTGCAAACGTTCATCACCGCATCGATAAACGCCGTCGCTACGGTCGCATCTGCGCCGTCAAACGCCGCATCCAGTTCCAGATACGACACCCATATCGCTTTGACGTCATCCACCTGCGTGTACTGCCGTTGCGGTATATCGGGCGTGCCCGATTCAGCAGGCGGTCGTTGCGCACAACCGCACAAACATACCATTACGCACACCATCGTTATCCACCGTTTCATATCATCACCTTGCACTTTTGTTGCTGATTTGTTACAATATGTATGAGAAAAGAGGGATATACATGCTCCGATGGGGAATTTGGTATGCCGTGGCAATCAACCTGCTCACCGTGATCATCGCGGTGTGGGATAAACGCGCGGCAAAAAAACACGCGTGGCGAGTGCCCGAAAAAACGCTGTTCACACTGGCACTGCTCGGCGGTTCGCCGGGACTGTTGCTCGCCATGTACACGGTCAGACATAAAACGCAAAAACCTGCGTTTTTTATCGGCGTGCCGCTCATACTGACAGCGCAAGCCGCACTCATTTGGTGGCTTGTCAACAGCGGTATGCTTGCATAAACGGCATAACTTTCAGCACACTACTTGTAAAAGGAGTGTGCTGTTTTTTATGTTGGTTTGTGCCATTCGCACCGTTATCATTTACGTGTTGATCATCATTGCCATCCGCGTGATGGGCAAACGGCAGATCGGAGAGTTGCGCCCGTCCGAATTGGTGGTGGCATTGCTCATCGCCGACCTTGCCGCCGTGCCGATGCAGGAAACGGGCACGCCGCTGTTACACGGCATCATCCCTATGCTGGTATTGGTGGCGCTGGAACTGTTGTCCTCGGTCATCATGATGAAATGTCCGCGTTTTGAACGTCTGGTAAGCGGCAATCCCGTCCCTATCGTGCGAGACGGTACGCTGGACGTGGGTGCGCTCAAAAAATTACGGTTGTCAGTGGACGATCTGATGCAAGCGTTGCGCGAACAAAACTGTTTTGACCTCTCGGAGGTGGAATACGCGGTCGCCGAGCCGAGCGGCAAAATTACGTTGTTTTTCAAGCCGCCTTACCGCCCCGTTACCTGTGAAGACCTGCAAACGACGCCTGCAGACGGCGGTATGCCCGCGCTCATTATCGCGGACGGTAATTTTTGTCCGTGGGGACTGGATATTTGCAGTAAAAGCGAACAGATGGTGGGTGCGTTTCTCACCCGTCAGGGATTGATGCAAAGCGAAGTGTTTGTGATGACCTTGTCCGCAGGCGGCGACTTTTTCATTCTCACCAACACGGGAAAACAGTTGAAAGGAGCAGAAACGTTTTGAAACGACTGTGGATCGCATTGGGATTGCTGGTTGTGGTGATCGGGATGAGCGTCGGAGGACTTTTGTGGCAGTTTTCCGCGCTGGATCATTTGGAACAAACGTTAAAACGCGCGGAACAAGCGGTGCAAAACGAAGAGGAGAACGCACAACAACTCACCGCCGCCTTTCGCCGAGAGTGTTTTCAGACTACCGAGCGGATGGCGGCACTGTCCAGACACGTGGACAGTTCGCCGCTCAGAGAAAGCGCCGCGCAGTTGATCACCCTGCTGCAACTGGAAAATTACGAGCACTATTTCGCGGAGGCCGCGCGGTGCCGCTTTTATATAGAGGAACTGCGGCGAAACGAAAAGCCGTTGCTTGGAAACATTTTTTGATTTGACTTTCGCGCATTGGGGTGCTACCATAAAATCATCTTATATTGTGCGAGGTACGTATGATACTGGAACAAGACATCCGCTCGTTGTTACGCACGAGCACACTCGGCGGTTCACTATCGGTATATGACACCCTCCCCTCTACCAACGATCTGGCAAAAAGCATCATCGCCGATGCTGAAAACGGCACGGTCATCGTTGCCGCACACCAGACCGCAGGCAGAGGACGGCGCGGTCGTTCCTTTTTCTCTCCCGAGGGGTGCGGCGTATATATGAGCGTCCTGTTAAAACAGGTTTTTGCACCCGAAGCGATCGGTCTGCTGACCTCTGCGGTGGCGGTAGCCGTCGCCCGTGCGATCGAGCGACTGTCCCCGGTTGCCGTGCAGATCAAGTGGGTGAACGATCTGTTGATCCACGGCAAAAAGGTGTGCGGCATTCTGGCGGAAGGCACGCCGCACGGCGTTGTCATCGGTATTGGTATCAACGTATCCACCACCGATTTCCCTGCTGATATCGCGCACATCGCCTCCTCCATCCTGCACGAATGCGGAGAAGCACCCTCCCGTGCCGCATTGGTCGCCGCCGTCCTGCAGGAACTGGAAACGGTGCTCGCACATCTGAACGACGGTGCGTTCCTACAGGAAAGCCGCACACGTTCGGCGGTCATCGGTCGGGAAGTAACCGTTTTGCGCGGTGAAGAAACGTTCCAAGCCACCGCCGTGGCTATCGACGACGGCGGCGCGCTGGTCGTTCAAACCGAAAACGGCACGCAAACGCTATTTTCGGGCGAGGTCAGTTTGCGGCTGTAAAGATTGCATTTTGTCGAAAAACTGTTTGCGATTTTACTATCTTTTACGTCGGCATCTTGTCGGTGAAACCGACAGATGCTATACTGGCGGCGAAAGGGTGTGTTTGGCGTGAGAGTGGCTGTTATCACCACCAAAGAAAGCGATTTGTCCGCACTGCTGCGGCAGTATGCACAGGTAGATATATTTCCGTTTGAGAGCGTACCGTCGCTGGATGCGTACGACTCGATTGCACTGCTGGGCGGTACGTCGGCGGCATCGGTGGCGATGCCCATTGACCTGCGGTTGCAGGTGGAACGCGCCATGCAAAACGGCAAACCCGTGTTTGCGGAATGGCTCAGCAGTATCGGATATTGCTACCCCGTGAGCAGTAAAGGAACCGTTTCCGACCGTATGCTGTGGTTGGATGAACAAACCGACGGACTGCGTCGCGGAGACCTGTTGGACGACCGTGCCAACAGCCGTATGATTTTCGGCGGATTTCCCAAAAACGCACAGCCTCTGCTGGCGTGCGGCGGACACATCGTCAAGCACGATCACACCGACGATATCCCCGACGTCAAGCCTGAAGACTGGACTCTTTGGATGTACGAGGACACCACAATGGTGTGCACGTTCCGTCTGTGTAATTTCGCGGCCGCACGCTTTGCGCCTGCCGCTCGCTGGAACGCGATCGCATCACATATCATCCGCCACCTGACAGGCAAAACGGTGCAGGTCTGCCCTGCTCCCGTGGTAACCATGGATAATCCTGCGGCACCGCTTGCGGATACGTTCAAACGCGGTGTGGCGTGGATGGATGCGGCAAACCTTCTGATTGACGAGGGCAAAAGCGGTGCTTACGAAGGATTGGCACACAACATCAACCCCGAAGGTGTGCAAAGTTTTGCGCCGGCGGTTCGCAATGATTGTTCGGGTGAAGTGGGCGGTGCATATTTCTTTGACTGGCTGTTACATAAGAACGAGCAATCGTATGCGCGATTCCAAAACCTGCAGACATTTTCGTTTGAAAGAATGACCGATCTTGCAGAGGGGCCGCTGTACGGTATGATGCGCTGGACCACCAACAATTACGGCGTATGCTACGGCGATGACGTGGCGCGCACGGTATTGGGTTCGTTGTTGTCTATGCAGTTCACCGAAGAGAAACGCTATCTTGATACGATTCGATCCGCCATGGATTTTCTGTTGTCCACCACGGGCACGGACGGTCTGCGTGTTTCGCGCACCGATGCGGAAACGCTGACCGATGAGAAGTTGCAGGCGTTGCGCGAAACCCCCTCCGACTTCCCCTGCGCGCACCACAACGGATATTATATGGCGACACTTCTTCTCACCTATCGGCAAACGGGAGAAACCAAATACCTGACCGCCGCTGAAAAGGGCTTGCGCTCTATGATGGCTGTGTTCCCCGACACCATTCGCGAACACAGTGAAACGCAGGAGTTGTGCCGCCTGATCTTGCCGCTCGCGTGTTTGTACGAGGCAACCGGATCGGACGAACACAAAGGCTGGTTGTATGCGGTGGCTGACCGTTTGGAAACCTACCGCCACGAAAACGGCGGATATACGGAATACGACACGGGATACAAAGCCAACCGCTCGCGCACGTCCGGCACGGAATCCTCTCTGCTGGCGGACAACGGTGATCCCGTGGCAGATCTGCTGTATTCACTCAACTGGCTGCCGCTCGGATTTGCCTATGCGTACCAAGCGACCGCGGACGAACGGTTCAAGCGGTGTTGGCAGGACATCACCGCGTTTATGACCAACGTGCAGATGCGCTCTGACAACCCCAAACTGGACGGTTGTTGGTGTCGCGGCATCGATCTTGACCGCCGTGAAGCGTACGGTATGCCGCACGACGTAGGCTGGGGTGCTTGCGCGGTGGAAAGCGGCTGGACGGTCGCGGAAATCCTGATGGGAATCGGCTTTGGCCTTGCACTCAAACTGGATGCATAAAACAAGGGACGGCAACATCTTGTTGCCGTCCCTTTTGCTGTAAATACGCGGTTTTTTGCCGTTTTTCAACATAAAGAGTAACAGAATTGTAACCTTTCTTGCCATTCGTTTTTCAAGTGTGCTAGTATAAGGTGCGTTATTTTAATGGTAAGGAGGGGAATAGCAATGGGTGAAACGCAACAACTGATGAAAACAGCCATCAAACAACCGTGGTTTTACAGCGTGGCGTTGCTGAGCATCACGCCGCTGTTCCCCGATTATTGTTGTTTCATTTTGACCATCGCGGCGTTTGTGCTCGCGTTGGTGGATGCCAAACAGCGCGGCGTGCGCATCTCACTTGGCAGACTCGGCTGGTTCGTGTTGGCATACCTCGGATATATGGCGTTCAGCGTCCTCTATTCCTCCGCTCGCGCAAACAGTTTCTGGTCCACCGTGATGTGGGGCTGTATGTTCCTCGGATACGTATCGTTTACCACCGTGCTGTACGAGCGCCGTCGCCTGCGTGCCGCGGTGCTGTGTATGACCACCGCCACAGGTGTGGTCGGCACGGTTACGGTATTCCAATACATTATGCGCGAATGTCTGATGATCAACGTCAGCGATAAACTGTGGAACGGTCTGGACCGCTGGGCGTACGGTTTGCTGGGCATACCGCTCAGTCAGGTGGATCTTGGCGAACGTGTTTCCGGCACGTTTAACAACCCTAATCTGTTAGCGGCATATCTCGTGATGACCATTCCGTTCTCCATTGCGTTTGTGATGACAGGCACCCGTTCCAAGCCTAAGGCGTTGGCGCGCATCTCGCTCATTTTGGCGGCGTATGCGCTCGGCTTCAGTTTCTGCCGCGGTGCATATCTCGCACTGATCGCCATCGGCGGTCTGCTGGTGATTATGTTTATTCGCAAAAAATTCGTGATGACCGTTTTGGCGATCATCTACGTTTGCCTGCTCATTCCGCCGTCCATCAGCGGCAGGCTGGTGTCGGTCATTCCGTCCGCACCCGATCAACCTGCCGACTCGGTGGAATTGAAAGAGGACGAGAATATTTTGGAGCACATCACCAACGATGCCGCCGCAAAATACGAACAGGACAGTTCGGTGAGTATGCGTTTTGTCATGTGGAAAGAGGTTCTGGTCAGCGGTGTCAAACGCCCCATCTTCGGTGCAGGTTTCGGCATCGGCAGCACCCAACAGATTCTGGATGCGGCGCAGTTGGATTTCAAACACGCGCACAATCTGTTCTTGGAACTGTTTTCAGAGGGCGGCATCCTCTCGCTTGCGTTCTTCCTCACCATTATGGTGGTGTTGTGTATGCGCGGTCTGCGTCTGATGTTGCTGTGTAAACACAATGAAAGTTTACTGCTCGGTTTTGCAATCATTGCCGCGTGTGCGGCACTATGCATTCTGGGCGTGTTTGACTTCCCCCTGCTGACACCGCGTCCCATTCTGACCTGCATGTTGCTGATCGGTATCACCGAAAGTGCTACGCGTGTGTACCTCAAACCGTCGGCGCCGCAACTGTGCGCCCCTGCCGAGAAACGAGGGGTGTTTATATGATCACAAAAGAAAAAAAGACCATTGATATTTCGTTGGACGACCTGAAAGTGCGTCCGCACGAGCGCAAACGTCGTCGCATACGCGCATTGATCGTGCTCACCGCGTGGTTGCTGGTCTTGGCGATCATCGGCGGTCTGGTTTGGGGCGTCGTCGCTTCCAACCGCCGTCAAAAAGCGCTTGCGGCAACCTCTGCCGAACAAGCAGCACAGATCGCCGAACTGCAACAGCAGTTGGCAGATCAACAAGATGCGGCGGACAAGCTGCAAAGCGAAAACGAACAACTGAAAAAGGATAACCAAACGCTCGCGGACGAAAACGATGCGTTCAAGGTGGAGTTTTCCAAAATGGGGTTACAGTTTCCGCCCTCGGCTTACGAGGGCAAGAAACTGGTCGCTATCACCTTTGATGACGGCCCCGGTCAGTACACCGAAGAACTGCTGGATTTTCTGAAAGAAAACAACGCGCGCGTTACCTTTTTTATGCTGGGTAGTAACGCCGCCCGTTACCCCGATTTGATCAAACGGATGAACGATGAGGGGCACGCTATCGGCAATCACAGTTACAGCCATCCAAATCTTTCCAAACTGTCTGCAACCGCCATTGCCTCCGAGATGGAAAAGTGCAACGCCGCTATCCGTGGGGCAATCGGGAAAAACGCATCGGTGTTCCGCTGCCCCGGCGGCAGTAACAGCGCCGCTGTACAAGCGGCGGCAAAAAGTGCGAATATGCCGATCATCCATTGGAGTCTGGATACGCTGGATTGGCAGTTAAAGGATAAGGACAAGATCCTCACACGCACGTTTGAGGAAATCAAAGTAAAAGACGGGGACGTTATTTTGTTGCACGATATTCACCGCGCATCGGTGGATGCCGCAAAAGAGATGATCCTGCGCCTGAAAGCAGAAGGCTATACCTTCGTTACCGTGCCGGAATTGTTGCTGGTGCGCGAAGGCAGTATTACCGCAGGAGAGGTGTACAGCAGTGCACCCCTTAACTAAAGGATTTTGAGTATGTTTATTGGTAACGTAGAAATCAAAGGCTATGCCGCTCTTGCCCCCATGGCAGGGGTTGCAGACCGCGCATTTCGGCAGATGTGCGTGGATTTCGGCGCGGCGTATACTGTTGGCGAAATGGTGAGTTGCAAAGGCCTCCTGTTCGGCGACCGCAAAAGCAAAGAATTGCTGGTCATTGACGAGGGGACACATCCTGCCGCCGTGCAGTTGTTCGGGGACGACCCCGATATTATGGCAAAAGCCGCCAAACTAACCTTGGAATACAAGCCCGATATTATCGACATCAACTTCGGATGCCCTGCGCCCAAAATTGCCGGCAACCACTGCGGCAGTGCGCTTCTGAAAGAACCTGCGCTGTGTGAACGCATCGTGCGCGCAGTGGCGGATGCGGTGGACATTCCCGTTACCGCCAAGATCCGCAAAGGATTCAACAAAGGCGATAACGTGGCAGTGGAAGTGGCAAAAGCGTGTGAGGCAGGCGGCGCCGCCGCTATCACGGTGCACGGCAGAACGAGAGATCAGATGTATGCGCCCCCTGTGGACCGCGACTGTATCCGCGCGGTCAAGCAAGCGGTGTCCGTACCCGTCATCGCCAACGGCGATATTTATACCGCCGCAGATGCCGCCTCTATGTATGAGGAGACCGACTGCGATTTGGTGATGGTGGGCAGAGGTGCTTTGGGCGCGCCCTGGATCTTCACCGAGATCAACGCGTTGCTGTCCGAAGGACGGCTGATCCCCTCGCCGCCGCTGTCCCGTCGTATGACCATTCTTTACAAGCAAACGGCACTTGCCGCACAGTATAAAGGCGAAAAGGTCGCCCTGCTGGAAGCACGCAAACACGCCGCTTGGTATATGCGTGGCTTGACAGGTGCCGCCGAACTGCGCACCGCCGCAGGCAGTATCAAAACGCTTGCCGATCTGGAACAGCTTTGTGCCTTGGCAATGGAAAAGAACACATAAAAACGCAAAAAAGTTGGGCGAACTACCACGGGTAGTTCGCCCAACATTGTTATTATATCACGTATATGCTCGCTTTGCAAGCAGAAAATCCGCGGTGAAATTTAGACATTTTGCGAATAGACGGCAGCGTGGTTTTGGTGGTATAGTAAAGGTGCAAAAGGAATACCCACTACAACCAAAAGGAGTAGATGCTCTATGAAGGATACTCCACCGGACTTCTGTCAAAAATAATTGTGAAGGAGCGAGTCCAATGGGCTGATCACTTTTGTATCAACGGAAATCACTGAAAAGGTGGGTCCACTATTATGAAAGGTTTTTATCCTGTCAAAGAAATCTGATAAAAAGGTGAGTCCAATGTACTAAACAGTTTTTCGTAACCTTTCCACAGTCCCAAAAAGGACTGTCTGTTGAAAATATGTAAGCCATACACCTGTGAATAACGGAGGTACAGCTTTCAAGTAGTATAAACATCAAAAGGAGTGTAGTGTATACACTCCTTTTTCTTTTTTATTTTTTTGTAAAAATATCTGCACAAACCGTAAAATATATGTTAGAATATAAAAAAGGTCAGATGAATACCCCCAACATTTTGAATATACGGTGGTTGTATATGATAGTACGAAAACTTTTTGCGGTTTGCTTGTGCCTCGCCTTGCTGTGCGGTATGAGCGTGTTTGCCGCCCCTGCCTCCGGCATCTATGACCTGCCGGAAGATCTCACCATCAACGCTCCTTCGGCGGCGGTGGTGTTCTTGGGCAACAACGTGGACGAGGACGTGTTCGTATACGAAAAGGATACGGACAGCATCCACGCACCTGCGGCGCTGGTGCGTATCATGGTGGGTGCGTACGCGTTGCAACAGATTCAAGAAAAACAACTGGATATGGATACCACCGAGGGTATGTACACGCTGGAACTGTTTAACGCACACGTGGCCGGCACGGGTGTGAATCCCATCGGTATGGAATTTAACGAACGGTGGAAACTGCGTGATCTGCTGACCGTATCGCTCATTCAAACCGCGAGCGATGCCTCGGTTACGCTGGCGGCGACCATTTCGGGAGACGTGCAGACGTTTGTCAAAGGCATGAACGCGCTCGCCAAAGAGATCGGTTGTACCAAAACCTATTTTGCCAACGTAACAGGCATTGACGATCTGTTGCAGTATACCACCGTCAGGGATATGCATCTCATTATGCGATATGCCATGTCCTTCCCCGAATTTGAAAATATGATTTCGCAGACGCAGTATGAAGTCCAGCCTCTCTCGGGCGGTCAGGGGTACAAAGTGTCCAACCGTCTGGATCTGATGCGGTCTTCCAGCTCGTTTTACTACAAAGCGGTCAAGTTCGGCCGCACCGGTCTGTCCGGATACGATGATTGGAGTATTGTTTCGGTGGCGGAAAACAACGGCTATCGGTATATGGTCATCGTGATGGGCTGCCCCAACAAATCCGAAGACGGTCAGATAGGGCTGTATTACAACGATACCATCAGCCTGTACAGATGGGCATACGGCAACTTCACCTACAAAACCCTGCTCACCGACAGCGAAATTCTGGGCGGTGTCAAGGTGCGTCTGGCGTGGGGCAAAGACACCATCAACCTGGTGCCCAAGACGTCCTTCTCCACCGTGGTGTTCAACGAAGTAACCCCCAACGACATCATCAAAAAGACGACCATTTATCAAGAAACGGTGGATGCGCCCATTACCGCAGGCACCGTATACGGCAAAGTGGAACTGATCATCAACGTGGATCAGAAGATCGGCGAAGTGGAACTGGTGGCGAACGAAACGGTGGAACGCAACGGCTGGTTGGCAATCTTGGCATCCGTTGGCGCTGTTTTCTCCTCCGTATGGCTGTGGCTGGCGGTGGGCGCGATCGTGTTGATCGTCGGCGGTTACGTAGCGATCGTGTTGATCGGTGCGCGCCGTCATCGTCAAAGAATGAGCAAAGGAAGGACACGCTGATGCCGCAACTGACCGACATTTCGTATATCAAAGAACTGCTCGCCAAACACGGCTTTCAGTTTTCCAAAAAATTGGGACAAAACTTCCTCATCAACCCCTCGGTCTGTCCGCGTATGGCAGAAGCATCGGGGGCTGACAAGGCAAGCGGTGTGTTGGAGATCGGTCCGGGCTTTGGCGTGCTCACCAACGAACTGGCAAAAACCGCAGGCAAGGTGGTATCCGTGGAGCTCGACGACCGCCTGCCCCCCGTACTCGCGGAAACGCTTGCCGCGCACGATAACGTCAAAGTCGTGTGGGGCGACGTGATGAAACTGGACCTCCCCACCCTGCTCAAAGAGGAGTTTGGAGAGATGCCCGTGCACGTGTGTGCCAACCTCCCCTATTACATCACGTCTCCGATTCTGATGTTGTTGCTGGAAAGCAAATTGCCGATTGAGGATATCACCGTCATGGTGCAAAAAGAGGCTGCGGCGCGCCTTTGTGCCGCGCCCGGCACCAGAGAATGTGGTGCTGTGTCGCTCGCCGTGCAGTATTATGCCGAGCCGAAAACCCTGTTTCAGGTGTCGCGCGGCAGTTTTATGCCTGCGCCCAACGTAGACAGCGCGGTCATTCGCCTGACCCTGCGCAAGCAACCGCCCGTATCGGTGAAAGACGAGGCGAAATTGTTCTCGCTCATCCGCGCGGCGTTCAATCAGCGTCGCAAGACGTTGCCCAACACCTTGACGGCGGTCGGATACGGCAAAGAACAGGTACTCGCCGCTATGGAACAAAGCGGCATCCCTGCTACCGCCCGTGCGGAGCAACTCACCCTCGCACAATTCGCAGCGCTGTGTGATGCGTTGTGAAAAATAAAACAAAAACACCGCCGATGCAAAATGCATCGGCGATGTTTTTATTCTTCAAACAACGCGGTGGATAAATAGCGGTCGCCTGTATCGGGAAGCAGGACGACAATCGTTTTGCCTGCATTTTCGGGGCGCTGTGCCAACATTGCCGCCGCGTGCAAAGCCGCACCGGACGAGATGCCGACCAGCACGCCCTCTTGTTTGCCAATAAGGCGTGCGCTTTCGAACGCATCCGCATCCGAGACGGCAATCACCTCATCATACACCGCTCTGTCCAGCACGCTCGGCACGAAGTTCGCGCCAATGCCCTGGATGCCGTGCGGACCTGCATCCCCGCCCGACAACAGCGGCGAGGCGGCAGGTTCTACCGCCACGATTTTCACCTGCTCGTTTTTGGATTTCAAGTATCGTCCGACACCTGTAAGTGTGCCGCCCGTACCGACACCTGCGACAAAAACATCCACCTGTCCCTCGGTATCCTCCCAGATTTCGGGGCCCGTGGTGTCAAAATGCGCCTGCGGATTGGCAGGGTTATCAAATTGCGACGGGATGAATGCAGACGGCAACTGCGCCGCCAACTCCTCCGCACGCGCGATAGCACCTTTCATGCCGAGCTTACCGTCGGACAATTCCACTTTTGCACCGTATGCCTGCATCAGCACGATGCGTTCACGGGACATGGTGCTCGGCATCACGATGATGCACCGATATCCGCGCGCCGCGGCAACCGCCGCAAGACCGATACCCGTATTGCCGGAGGTCGGCTCGATGATGACCGTATCTTTCGTCAGTTTTCCCTCACGCTCGGCGGCATCCAGCATCGCTTTTGCAACGCGGTCTTTGACCGAGCCTGCAGGATTCAAATATTCCAATTTTGCCACGATCTGTGCTTTTGCACCCGTCTCCCGTTCCAAACGGGACAGGCGCAACAACGGCGTCTTGCCGATGAGCTGATCTGCGGCAGTATAAATATTCGGCACAAAACCACTTCCTTTGAGAATATTGTATCAACAATGCGCATCGGCTGTCAACAAGAAAAATTCCCCACCGTAGGGGTGTGCGCCATAGTGAGAAATTGCCTAAAAAAGCAACTTTTTGCGGGCTAATACGTTAAAAAGCTGCGGTACGCGTCAGCGTTACCGCGGCTTTTCGCCTTTTATCCCATCAAAAATTTATCTTTTTTAGGTGCTTCTCAGTTTTGTAGGATAACATTTGTTTTGCCGCGAAGCCAAAAAACGCAGGAATACTCGCGTCTTTCAAGCTTTTTGGCAATGCGGCGGAGCAAATGTATCCGAAAAACCAAATTTTCACTGTGGTGCACACCCCTATCAGGGAGGATTTCAAGGAATTATATAGATTTCAGCAACACGACGCTGTTGGGTTTTACCGTGATGGTTTCGCCGTTCTTCACCGTGCCGATCACTTCTTCGGATTTGTCTTCATCCAGCAAGCAGACGGTGTAGGCATCTGCGCCGCCCGTGAGGTTGACGGTAATCGTTTTCTCGATGGCATCGTCGTCATCGTCGGTGTAATGCACGAACATCACAGCGGTCTCACCGTTATCATTTTTAGCGGCGGCGACGTGTATGCCGTCTCCCTCTGCTTGCGCTTTGACCGATGTGCCGAGGGTGTACAGCGCATTGAACATCTTGAAAGGATAGTAGCCTTTCAAGGGGCGCAGGGTATAGAAATCAAACAGACCGTTCCACTGGGTCTGAATACGTGCATCGTAGTACATCAGCATATCCAACGCACGCTGTTGCGAACCGAGCATAATAGCGGCGGTGAATGCCGCGCCTTTCATACCGTGGATGACCTCCGCCTGGCTGTACAGCAGTTTATCGGTCCAGTTTTTGACGTAGTTCCACTCGTTGCAGATGTTTTCGGTTTTGGTGTAGCCGTATTTGTCCAACGCCGCACGCCAATGTTCCACACGGTTGAAGATCCAGGCAGGATCATCGGTGTAGGTGTGCCAGGAGAAGAAATCCAGCGGCACGTTTCGAGCGCTCATCTCTTGCAGGAACGCATCCGCCCACTCCTCACGGTGCGCGATGGCAGGACCGCCGATTTTGAAGTTGGGGAAGCATTTTTTGAGGTGTTTTGCCGCCACTTCATAAAAATCGCGGAACTGGGCGGCAGTGCCGCTCCAGGTGCGCTTATTCTCCGCATCGTCAAGGTCTAAATCCGGCTCGTTCCAGATTTCCCAATATTCAATATCGAAATGGAAACCGTCCGCCCAGCCCTCTGTGTAGTGGCGGATGATGTGCTCGCAGATCTCCGCCCATTTTTGGAAATCACGCGGCATTAGCGTACCGTATTTTCTGGATTCGTGTTCGATTTTTGCGCCCAAACGGTAAAACGTCTTGCAACCTGCATCTTCGATGCGCCGGCAATATTGGTCGGTGAGTTCGAAATCGTAGCTGGCAGGATCGTTCACGTCTGCATCGAAGTTCGGGAACAGCACGTGCACGTCCACCGAGTGATAACCGCCATAAGAAGTGCAAAAGGACGCATCGTGATTGCGCGCATACGGGATACCTGCCTCTTTAAATGTATAGAAGTTGCTGCGGTAGCAGGGTTCATCTGCAGGCGGCCGTTTGGACGGACCGTTGTTGACCGCGTGCATAGGTTTCACCTTGCCGACAACTTGGTTGAAATCTACCGTAACCATATTCATAATGGAAAAACCTCCCTTTTGGTACTGCTACCAGTGTAGCATACCCCAAGGGAGGTTGTAAAGGCAAAAAAACTTGTTTATTCGCAACAGGGATCTTTTTTGACGGTTTTAGGCGCTTCCGGCGCAGAGGGCGTTACGTCGCCGAGCCCCGACGTTTCGGAGAACACCACGTGCTGTTTGGTCATATCCACCGCATCGGTGGGCACGATGATCTTGGAAGCTCTGCCGTTGGACATGGTTACCAGTGCCTCGTATTTTTTGAGTTCCAAAACAGCGGCATCAACGCCGGCTTCTTTCAGGGCGGCAAGACCGTCCGCTTCCGCTTTCTTGGCGAGATAAATGGCTTTGGCTTCGCCTTCCGCTCTGGCGATGCGCGCATCTCTTTCGCCTTCGGCGGCGAGGATCATCGCTTGCTTATCACCCTCTGCACGGGTGATGACCGCGGCTTTGTGGCCTTCCGCTTCGAGCAACGTTTCGCGGCGATCGCGTTCCGCTTTCATCTGTTTTTCCATCGCGTTTTGAATTTCCGCAGGCGGAATGATGTTTTTCAGTTCCACGCGATTGACCTTGATGCCCCACTGATCGGTTGCCTGATCGAGAATCTCGGTCATTTTGCCGTTGATGGTATCACGGGAGGTGAGGGTGTCGTCCAGTTCCAACTCGCCGACAATGTTACGCAAGGTGGTGGCGGTCAGGTTTTCGAGCGCGCTGATGGGGCGCACCGCACCGTAGGTAAACAGAGTCGCATCAAACACTTTGAAATATACCACCGCATCGATCTGCATAGTAACGTTATCTTTGGTGATAACAGGCTGCGGAGGGGAATCCAGCACCTGCTCTTTGAGGGTTACGCGCTTGGACACGCGGTCGATGACAGGAACGATAAAATGCAAACCTGCATCCCAGGTTTTGCAGTATTTACCCAGTCGCTCGATGACGTACTGGTTCGCCTGCGGTACAACACGCAAGCAGAGAAGCACCACAACGATTACGATGATCGCAATAATAATACCCATTATAAACACACCTTTCACATATATTGCAGGCACGGACGTTCGGTCAGCGCCTGTTTGTACCGACGGATATAATATTTTGCCATCTCGAGATTTTGGTCGAGATAGTTGCCGCATTCCACGGCGGATGCACCGGGGATCTCCCCCTCAAAACCGATGATGAAATCGCACATTTCCAGCACCAGCGGCAGCACGTCTGCGGAGTTCAGATGACCGAACATCACGAGATAGCAACCCGTGCGGCATCCCATCGGACCGAAATAGATGATATCCTCTTTCCGATTGCTGTTGCGCAGGTAGGTTGCCGCCAGATGCTCGATGGTGTGCAGTGCAGGCACGTCCATCACCGGCTCTTTGTTGGGAGCGGTCAAACGCAGATCAAAGGTGGTGACGTCCACGTCCGCTTTTTTATCCCGACGGGACACGTACAGCCCAGGCTCGAGCACCAAATGGTTGATGGTAAAACTTTCAATTCTTTGCATATGACCATACTCCTGTCAGCAGTTCTGCTCAATTCGGCAGGTGACTAACGATTATTTTCTTTTTTTTCTTTAAAGTCGGAATATAGGAGGGCTTTTCGGTGGTATAGGTATCCTCGCCGATGCGCAGCTCGCCGTCGGACAGATACCAGCTATCCCCTGCTTTCTTGTCATCCCAGCGATAGCTCTGCTTGCTGTATTCAGTTTGGATGGTCAGGCAGTGGTTTTTGTCGATGGAATATGAACCCGTTTCGGTGTCTTTAGAACCTTCCTCTTCGTCCCATACGCGGTCTTTTTTGTTTTCAACGCCGGCGCTGTTCGAAATCATCGGTGAAGAGTATTCTGTCATACTGTGTGTACCGTTTTCACTAAATGTTTGGCAGTAAACAATCCAACATACTACTTCCTCATCGGTGACATCCTCGGGGATGTCTTCTTCGAAGTATTCATCCTCCTCATATTCCGGAAGATCCTCAGTATCTTCTGCCAACGGGTCGAAACGGTCGTACGAATAGGATGCCAAGGTGAAGTCTGACGCTTCGGCAAAACCGGTACCATAGATATAAACACCATTTGTCTCGCACCACCAATCCGTATCACACAATTGTGCGGTCAGCGATTCGACACTCGGCGTTTTATGCTCATCTTCTTCCTTTTTGGTGTCGTTTGCCTGTGGCCACAACGCAATGGTGACTGCAACAGCAGCAATCACTGCAACAACGGCAACCACAATCCAAATCCAAGATTTTTTGCGTTTTTTGGCAGTATCGGGGACGGCTTTTGCCGTCAGCACTTTACCGCAACTTGCACAGGATGTAGCATCTCGCTCACAGGGAGATCCGCAATAGGGACAATACATACCATTCACAACCTTTCGTTATCCTAACAGAACGTCGCTGATCAGCATCACGCAAAAGCCGACCAACAATGCGTGGGTAGCACCGCGCTGATGACCGTGTGCGTGGGTTTCGGGGATGATCTCGTCGCTGATGACGTACAGCATCGTACCGCCTGCAAACGCCAGCGCGAACGGCAAAATGGCGTTGGAAACGGTTACTGCAAAATAGCCGATAAACGTGCCAACCACTTCTACCAAGCCGGTGAACGTGGCAATCAGGAATGTCTTGCGTGCGGACACGCCGTTTGCAAGCATCGGGCCGATGATGACCATACCCTCGGGGATGTTCTGCAGGGCGATACCGCCTGCGATGAGCAAAGCACCCGTGGTGTCGCCGGAGCCAAATCCGACACCTGCCGCAATGCCTTCGGGCAGGTTGTGAATAGCGATGGCGGTTACAAACAGCAAGACGCGGTTGAGGGTGGTGTTGCTGTGTCCCTCGTCTTCGGTGCCGACCAATCTGTGCAGATGGGGGACTGCCTTGTCGATGAGGTTCAAGGAGAACGCACCGACGAAGATACCCAGCACGGTAACAAGCACACCGTACTGTCCGCCGTATTCCACCGACGGAATGATCAGACCCAGCACGGCGGCGGCGAGCATTATGCCTGCCGCAAAGGACAACACGATGTCCGCGAACGCGTGTGAGAATTTTTTGAAAATAAAGCCAAGCAGGGCGCCGAACACGGTTGCACCGCCGACACCTGCCGCGGTTAATAATACCAGTTGCATTGTGATTTCACTTCCGTTTGCTTAAAGCTGAAAATCTTCGGGTTTGAACTCGCGCATTTTGGGCGGTTCGGGTTGTTCTGCCTCATCCGCAGGATCTTGCAACAGATCGGTGAGGGTTACGTTGTCGTCCAGTTCGGTTTTGGGCGGCTCTTCCGCTTTCTTGGGCACGTAAGGTGCCGGTTCGGAGGGGGTGGGCGCTTCGGGCATCACCTTTTTGGTGCGGGTTACGATGAGCAGAATGATGAGTGCGATGAGGCTGATGGCGGTAGCC
Source organism: Acutalibacteraceae bacterium (assembly GCA_045649855.1). Lineage (GTDB taxonomy): Bacteria > Bacillota > Clostridia > Oscillospirales > Acutalibacteraceae > URNF01. Next base: position 29,769 of record JAZRQN010000114.1, read on the forward strand.
AGCAGACCGGGGAGAAGACCTTTGGGAATGAAGGTCATTTCCACTTTGTGTTCACCTTCTGTGATGTCAAACGCGAGGAATGCACCTTTGGAGCCGTCTTCGCTCAAATCGCCGATGGGATAGGTTTTCACGGCTTTGCCGTCCACCGTTACCTGCCATGCGGCGTCATAGGGGATGGTGGTGAACATTGCGCCGTCTTTGGTGGCGGTAACCGAACCTTTGATATGGTTATCGGTAAATGTTTCCACTTGCAGACCTTCGCTTGCCAAACTTTGCAGTTTCGTCTCCATCAGTTCGGTGTCCAATTTTGCAATGTATACGTTGCCGGTTACGGCGTAGGTGGCGGTAACCGATACTTCCACGGTGTAATCTTTATCCAGCGTGCCCATGTCGATGATATACGGCTCGTTGGTGGATGCATCCCACGTATCCAGCAGATTGCCGCTCTGATCGTACACCGAGATGGAGGCGGATTCCGCCGCCGTGCAGTCCACGAAGCCATAGTAAGTGCCGGTTTCGTTCACGGTGGCATCAAACCACGCCGCATTGCCGTTGCCGTTTACGGTGAAACGGGTCTGGTTGTAAGCGGTGGCGATATCGGTGCTCACGGGATCTACCGTGATGGGCAGATAGCCGTACAACGGCAGACCGTCTTCGGTCATGGCGGACAGCATATCCTCCTGCGTGCCGAACGGGTTGTACTGCTGCATCTCAAAGTTGTGGATGCGGTCGGACACACGATAGGCAATCGGCAGAGCCAGTTTGTTGCGATAGATATAATGGGTGTATCCGCGCGTGGTGATACTGTCTACGTATTCCAGATACGGATGCTCGCCCAGATAGGTTTGGATGGTGAGATATTGCATACCCAGCAGTGAATCGCACAGCGGTACGAAACTGTGGTACAGATAACTGTTGACACCGTTGTCTGCGTAGCCCATTGCGCCGAGCAGACGGGTGGTGTGATAGTAGTTGCTGGAAGCAAACGAGGTCAGACCTTTGTAGCGGTACAACGCCGTGTCCACGCAGGTGCGACGGGGGAGCAGTTCCGCACGGTAGAAACCCCCATCGGTTTCTTTTTCCGCGATTGCGACCATCTTATCCACCGCGGCGGCGTTTGCCTCGTGTTCTGCGTTGGCGACGTAGTTCTCGCGGTCGGTGTAATACTCATTGCCGTTGAGTGCAACCAAGCCAAAACCGCCGTGTACGGTCATTTCAATGGTGAATACCAGTGCCAGCAACATATAGCCGGTGCGCTGTGCCAGTTTGCGGTTGGAGACGAGCAGCAGAATGCCGCAGTAGATCGCCGCCAGCAACAGGGTTACGTACACGGGGGTGAACACGTTGGTGCCGTCCGCCTGCCACATCTCGAACAGCACGACGTAGCCTGCGATGCAAGCGAACGTGCCGCCGATCTGTTTACGGGTGATTTCCTGCAGGTGCGGCAACATCGCCGCCGCGACCATCAACGCCGCGAACACGTACAGGAACGAGAAACGGTAGGGCAGGTCGTTGGGGGTATGCAGACCGTGCCACGCCAGGTCAGCCAGGTTGACGGTGCAACTGAGCGCCATCACTGCGAGCAGACCGCTGTACGCCAGACGGCGGCGCAGCGGAATGGTTTTGGTGGTGATGAACAAGGGGATGAGTACCACGGGAAGAATGCCGCAGTAGATGTTGGGAAGGTTGCCCGAGCGGATGGTGGGCACCATACCAAACAACTGCTGTGCAGGGATTTTGAACAACTCGAAAGTGGAGGCGATTTCGGGCAACGTTTCGCCTGCCGCGGAGGTGTAGCCGAGCGCGAACACGACCGGCAGCAAAATGCACATGGCAAGACCGCCGCCGATGAGCGAACCGATACCAAAGCGCAATACAGCGCGGCCGATTTCACCGCCGCCGCGTTTTTCGCGGAGCAGGAACATCACGAAGTACACAACAAGGAACACGCACGCCATAAAGCCGATATAATAGTTGGTGAACAGGATGTATCCCAGAGAGAGGATATACACGCCGTATTTGCCCTCGCGCATCATACGCTCAAAACCGAGCACTGCGAGAGGCAACACCATCACGCCGTCCAGCCACATAATGTTCCAGGAGTAGGCAATCATATACATAGACAGCGAATAGCCCAGCGAGAGCATTGCTACCGACAGATCGCGGCGACGGAACACGTACTGCACGCACGCCGCAAAGAAGGCGGCGGACAGCGCGTTTTTGAGCAGGGTGATGAGCAAGATGCCCTCGGTCAGCAAACTTTCGGGGAGCAGTGCCAGCAACAGATTGAAGGGGCTGGCGAGATAGTATGCAAACATGGAGATGAAGTTAGCGCCCACGCCCGTTTCAAAGGTGTACAGCAGGTTGCCGCCGTTTCGCACCACATCGCGCAGATAGGCGAGCAGAGGACCGTACTGGTGATGCATATCCACGATCATCACCGATTCAATGCCAAACGGCCACACGCCCATCCAGATGTACGACAATGACATCGCCACCAGCGCCAGACCGCCTGCAAGCAGGGGATAGAACCAGGCACTGTGTTTGGGGGTGCGGTAGCGCACTTTGGGTTGCATGGTGTACAGCAACGCGACCACCAGTCCCGACAGCAATGCCGAGAAACCGATGGAATAGGCGTATCGCTGTAATTTGTCGGCGAATTCCAGCGTTTCGGACATGGCGTATCCGCAGGACACGGTCATAATCAGAAACACGCCGACGAGCATCAGTTTGGTCATGAACGGTGTACCGCCGTCCAATCCGTTTTTGGTCGTGAATTTCATACTGTTCCTCCAAATTTGCGATATATATAATCAGTATAACATATATCTGTGCCAAAAGCAAATTATAAACATCTTTTCTTGAAATTTTACATATCTATTAGCAAAAAGAAAGGATGGGAGAAAATGAACGAACAGATTTTTTTGCCGGAAGGCGATCTTTTGCACACCGAGCACAACCAAACGATGACCGCTACATACGCCGCTCTTGCCGAAGCGGCGCTGTCGGGGATGGTGCTGGAGGGGGTTGCCACCCTGTGCGATACCGCGCACGATCTGCACGTGTCGTTGCCGTGTATGGAGGGGATCATTCCGCACGATGAGGGGGCGCTGGGCATCGCAGATGGCACGACGAGAGATATTGCGATCATCTCGCGTGTAGGCAAACCTGTCAGTTTTGTGGTGAGTGGTTTTGAGAACACCAAGGACGGCGTGCGCGCGGTGCTGTCCAGATGTGCGGCGCAAGAGATGTGCCGCAACCACTATTTATATGAACGCAGGGTCGGCGATATTGTCAAAGCACGGGTTACGCGGCTGGAAAGTTTTGGCGCGTTTTGCGATATCGGGTGCGGCGTAACTGCGCTGATGCCGATTGCAGGGATGTCGGTCAGCCGCATTTCCCACCCTGCCGACCGTTTGCGTGTCGGTATGGATATTTTAGGGGTCATCACCTCGATGGAAGACGGGCGCATCTGCCTGTCCCAACGGGAACTGCTCGGCACGTGGGAAGAAAACGCGCGCGGATTTGAGCAGGGACAGACGGTGATGGGGGTGGTGCGCTCGATAGAACCGTACGGCGTGTTTATAGAACTGACCCCCAATCTTGCAGGACTGGCGGAATCCCGTGCAGATTTGCAGGTGGGCACACGGGTGAGCGCGTATATCAAGAGTATCCTGCCGGATAAAATGAAAGTGAAACTCATCGTCATCGACACGGCAGGCGAAGCACCGCCGCCGAGCGCGATGCCGTATTTCATTCGCGAGGGACACCTGGATCATTGGCGGTATTCGCCGCCCGACGCCGCCAAACAGATCGAAACGGTGTTTGCGTAAAACAAAAAGTGGGGGCTTTGGGCGACTTTCGGGATTTTTGCCGCAAGCAAAAACGCACGCGAGGATGTAAGCGTGCGCGAAATCGCGGGAACTTCGCGTTTCACGCGAAGTTCGGCGACGGAGTTGCGGAATATGACAACCACATCTCGTTAAAAATCAATGCAGCCACCCTGCGCCTCTGGACTTCGGGCTTTACCCGAAGTCCTCGCGATTTTTCTTGCTCGCCAACAAAACGGCGAGCATTTGCTTCGCAAACCGAAAAAGTCGCACCCATCCTTTCATTTTAAGGCAAAAGCGGACACACGACGAACGAGGATTTGGGGCGACTTTCGGGATTTTTGTCGCAGGCAAAAACGCACGCGAAGGTGTAAGCGTGCGCGAAATCGCGGGAACTTCGCCTTTGGCGAAGTTCGGCGACGGAGTTGCGGAAAAATACTTTTCCGCAAATGAAATATCAGCAATCTCACCTCGCGCCTCTCGGGGAACTTTTGCCAAAGGCAAAAGCGGACACATGACGAAGTGTCCGCCCGAGATGGCGACGGAGTTGCGCAACAAATTGCGCAACTCCTATTGACAACGTTGTAAAATGCAACTACAATTATATATGAGAGGAATACGTCGGCATGAATTTCTAAATTACAGGAGGAAATTGATGCGACAAAAAACACTATCTTTCAAGGTGGATGACCAGTTCATCCGCACGCCGTGCTATCGGGTGGTAGCGGACAGCAAAAACTACCTGTACGCGCGATTTTCGTTCTCGGACAGTTGGCAGGGATTGACCAAAACTGCCGTCTTTACGGGAGCGGACGGGACAAGTTATCACATGTTGCTGGAGGATGACGGCTGTCTGATTCCGGCAGAGGTGATCAAGCCCACACGGTTTCTCATCTCGGTCTTTGGCGGCGATCGGCTGACCACCGATCAAGCTGTTGTCGAGGTGGAAGCGTCGGGATGCGTGGACGGTATTACGCCGCCTGTGCCCACCCCCGATATTTACACACAGTTCGTGGATGCGGCGAGCACCGAACGCCAGTTGGCGCAAGCGGCGGCGGTTACTGCAGGCGAACAAGCAGAACAAAGCGGCAACGCCGCGATGATGGCGATGGAAGCGGAAGAGCGCGCGACTTCCGCACGCAACGAGGCGTATTTTTACGCAAACGAGGCGAGCAACGCCGAACAGGCGGTACGTGCGGCGGTAGCGGAAACGCGCCAACACGCGGAGAGCGTCGCCGCTTTGGCGGAGGATGCGTCGGACAGCGCCGACACGGCAACGATGAAAGCGGATGAATCTGCCGTCGGTGCCGAACAAGCGAAAGGATATGCGCAAGAGGCACACAACAACAAGTTGTATTGCGAGGAAATGGTGAGTGCGGCTTTTGATGCCCAGTGGAACGCACAGTTGAGTGCTGAGTCCGCCAAACAGTCGGCAGATGCCGCCGCAGAGGCGGCGGCGAGTGCGTTAACCGAAGAGCAGATGCAACAAGCTCTGTCGGCGCACACGTCCTTACGCCCTTGGAATCTGTTGGAAGACATCACGCTGACCGAAGAGGTCAGCATGATTGACGAGGGAAGATATGACCAAGAATATGATGAGATCTGGGTAGAAGGTACGATGGTATTTGCGACCGACTATACCGCTGCCAAAACCGGTTTGTGGGCATTGTATTTCAACACTGTGGGCACTACCCATACAGAATATTGGGGCAGTATTACGGATGGGCGCACCCAATATTTTCGCGTACACGGATATCGCTCGCCGTCCGGAGCGTTGGTGTACGACACGATGCGCAGCAATAATTACTATCTCGCAGAGGCATGCCGTCAAACGGCAGGTGTGAAAACCATATACAGTAAGTTCAACCGCTTCTGCATGACCATCGGCGAAGAAAACGGCAGCACCGGCATCCGATTTGGTGCAGGTACGAGTTTTAAGGTTTGGGGGCGTTGAGATGAAGAAATATTGCAACGGACAGTATGTGGAATTGACCGAAGCGGAGCAGAAGATGCTCGCCGACTGCAAGGCAATGCCGTCCGCACCCTCTTTTGAGGAACGTTTGGCGGCTTTGGAGGCGGTGCAGGACCGTCTCCTCACCAAATTACAGGCATTTTTATCAATTTAATGTACTAAAGTTTAGCGCCTTGCCCAAAAGCAAGGCGCTCTTTTTATGCGTTTGCAATAAAAGTGAATTTGTTGACAAAAACACCTTGAAAGACGGCTAATTATAGTGTATACTATACAAAGACAATTCAAATTGTTATAAAATTTTATGCATTTTTTGACAAAAATGCTGAAAGGAGACCTTTCCATGAAAGACTATACCGCAAAAAAGATCCGTAACGTTGCCTTCGTCGGCCATGCCGGCTCGGGTAAGACCTCCCTCGCTGAAGCATGTTTTTACATGACCGGTCAGGCGGAGCGTTTGGGACGGACTGCGGACGGCAACACCGTTTGCGACTTTGATCCGGAGGAGATCCGCCGCGCCGCGTCGGTTTCCACTGCGATTTTGCCGCTGGAGTGGAAAGATACCAAGATCAACCTGTTGGATACCCCGGGTTTGTTTGACTTTGCAGGCGGCCGTCAGGAAGGCATCCGCGCGGCAGGTTCTGCCGTTGTCGTGTTGTCCGGTAAGAGCGGTGTTACGGTCGGTGCGGAAAAAGGCTTTGCCGCCGCACAGAAGAAAAAGATCGCCACCATGTTCTTTGTGAACAAACTGGACAGTTCTCACGCGGATTTCTATAAGGTGTTTGAAGATCTGAAAACCAAGTTCGGCCCGATGGTGTGTCCTATCGTAGTGCCGTACGTGGTGGATCACAAGGTCGAATGTTACGTCAACCTGCTCGAATACCGCGCGTATACATACAAAGACGGCAAAGCGGAAGCAGTGCCGCTGCCGGATATGGGACATCGTCTTGAGGGTCTGCGTACCGCCATCTATGAAGCGGTTGCGGAAACCAGTGAAGAATTGATGGAAAAATATTTCTCGGGCGAGGAATTCACACCCGATGAACTCATCATGGGTCTGGCGCACGGCGTTCGTACGGGCGATATCGCTCCCGTGTTCTGCGGTTCCTCTCTCGAACTGGAGGGCATCGACCAGTTGCTCAACGGTTTGTTGTGGCTCGCTCCCTGGGCGGAATCGGTCGCAGGCGAGGTTGCAGAGACCCCCGACGGAGACGTTGTGGAGATCGAAGTGGACGAAAACGGCCCGACCGCCGCTATCGTGTTCAAAACGGTGGTTGATCCCTTTGTCGGCAAACTGTTGTACTTCAAGGTCATCCGCGGCAAGGTGCAGGCAGACTCTATGCTGTACAATCCGCGCACCGGCGAAGCCGAGAAGATCGGCAAGGTGCTGTTTGTCCGCGGTAAAAAACAAGAAGACGTTCCGTTTGTGGCGGCAGGCGATATCGGCGCGGTGGCAAAACTCAACAACACCATCACGGGCGATACCCTTTGCTCCGCTTCCAATCCCGTCATTCTGCCGCGTGTAGAGTTTGAAACGCCTTGCTTCTCCATGGCGGTGTCCGCCGTGAAGAAAGGCGAGGAAGAGAAGATCGCCGCAGGTCTCAATCGTTTGGCGGAAGAAGACCCGACCATTCAGTTCTATACCAATCACGAGACCAAAGAATCTATCCTTTCGGGTCTCGGCGAACAGCATCTGGACGTTGTGATTTCCAAACTGAAAGCGAAATTCGGCGTGGAAGTGCAGATGGCGCAGCCCAAGGTTGCCTACCGCGAAACCATCCGCAAGACGGTCAAGGTACAAGGCAGACATAAGAAACAGTCGGGCGGCCACGGTCAGTTCGGCGACGTTTGGGTGGAATTCTCTCCCTGCGACAGCGAAGAACTGGTCTTTGAAGAGACAGTGTTCGGCGGCGCAGTGCCCAAGAACTACTTCCCTGCCGTTGAAAAAGGTCTGCGCGACAGCGCACAGGTCGGTACGCTCGCAGGTTATCCGATGGTCGGCGTGAAAGCGGTGCTGACCGACGGTTCGTATCATCCCGTGGACTCCTCCGAAATGGCGTTCAAGATGGCGGCATCTCTGGCGTATAAAGCAGGTATCCCGCAGGCGAACCCCGTACTGCTCGAGCCGCTGGGTATGCTCAACGCGTACGTGCCCGGCGATAACACCGGCGATGTAATGGGCGAAGTCAACCGCCGCCGCGGTCGCGTGCTCGGTATGGAACCCACCGAAGACGGTCTCACCTGCGTTACCGCAGAAGTGCCCATGGCTGAAATGCACGATTTCTGCACGCTGCTTCGTTCCACGACGCAGGGCAGAGGCTATTTCACCCTCGAGTTCCAGCGTTACGCCGATGCACCTGCATCCGTAACCCAAGCCATCTGCGCAGCTTACAAAGCGGAAGAATAAAGCGTATAACAAAAGCCGCCGATGTTTTTACATCGGCGGCTTTTTATTGAAAAATGAAGAGATGTGTGGTATAGTGAAAACAGAGGTGAAAAGTATGAAAAAATTGAAAGCGCATATCGGACACATTACGTTGTGTTTCTTTGAAATCGTGGTGGGTGTGTTGTTGCTCATCAATGCCGACAGTTTTAACGGCGGTATCGTGATTGCCGCAGGTGTGGCGTGTATGATCACAGGTCTGTTCAACTGTATCCGCTATTTCACCACCGAGCCGAATTTGGCGGCAACAGACAAGGTCCTGATGAAAGGTTTGGCGCAGTTGTTGCTCGGTGCGTTTGCGGCGTTTAACTTCCCGTGGTTTTTGAAAGCGTATCCCATTTTCACGTTATTGTATGGCATCGCGTTGATATTGGTCGCCTTGTGGAAGGTGCAGTTGACGGCGGATATGCTTCGCTTACATTGCAAGAAATGGTACGTCAGCGGAATTACGGCGCTCGTTTCGGGCGTGTGCGGCGTGGTGCTGCTGTGCGATCCGTTTGACGGCGATGATATGAAATGGATGTTCCTTGGCATCGCGCTGTTGTTCAGCGCGGCGTTTGACGTGGTAACCCTCATTATCAATATCAGCGAAACCAAAACCGACACCACTCTGGTCGTCTCGGTCGACGTGGACGAGGACGAAGAGGCGGAAGAGGAAGAATAATACTGAAATAAAAAAGCGGACGATTCAAATGAATCGTCCGTTTTTTTAGTTGTTATCTTTTCTGTTTGGTGTCCAAGGTGTTTTTGAACACAAAAAAGCGGTCGTATATAAATTCCAACACGAAATTGGCGAGCATAGACAGAATAAATACCACGTCTTCATTCCAGCCGATCCCCACCAGCGCCGCGCCGCCCCAAGTGGAAACGGGGGTGAACACGATGTAAAAAGCCGCCACCTTCAGCATGGCAATCGGCACGTTTGCGGCAGATGCGAAGGTGATATTGCGATTAAAGGTGAAGTTCCATACCACCGATAAAGCAAGCGCAATGATGTAGCTTACCCAGTATTCCCAATGCAAGAGCTTGAGCATCACTTCGCCGGACACCAACTGGATGACACCGGCACTGAGCGAAAACAGGGTGAATAGGATCGCGCGTTTCAGTTCCTTTTTCTTGTTGTTCATGTGTACCTCCAAAAGGGGTTTGTTCCTGTTTATTGTACTAAAAAACAGTCGATTTGTAAAGAAAAAACCGTGGGAGTATCTTTTGCAGATACTCCCACAGTTTTTTGTATATTATTCCAATTCAAACGCACCCGTGTACAACTGATAGTAGGTGCCCTTCTGGGCGATCAGGTCGTCGTGCGAGCCGCGCTCGATGATATGACCGTGATCCAGCACCATAATGACGTCCGAGTTTTTAACAGTGGACAAGCGATGTGCGATGACGAACACGGTGCGTCCCTCCATCAGTTTATCCATACCGCGCTGTACGATTGCTTCGGTACGGGTATCGATAGAGGAGGTCGCCTCGTCCAGAATCATCACGGGGGGATCGGCAACCGCCGCACGAGCGATGGCAATGAGCTGGCGCTGACCTTGCGAGAGGTTGGCGCCGTTGCCTGTCAGCATGGTGTCGTATCCACTCGGCAGACGCTCGATGAAATCGTGCGCACCTGCCATTTTTGCCGCCTCTTTACATTCGTCGTCGGTCGCATCCAAACGTCCGTAACGGATGTTGTCCATCACCGTACCGGTGAACAGGTTGGTTTCCTGTAACACCACGCCCAGCGAACGGCGCAGATCGGATTTTTTGATCTTGTTGATGTTGATGCCGTCATACCGCACCTTGCCGTCTGCAATGTCATAAAAACGGTTGATGAGGTTGGTAATGGTGGTCTTGCCTGCACCCGTAGCGCCGACAAACGCGACCTTCTGACCGGGGTTGGCATATACCGAAACGCCGTACAACACCTGTTTGTTTTCTTTGTATCCAAAGTCCACGTCTGTCAACTGTACGTCGCCTTTGAGCGGTGTATAGGTGAGCGAACCGTCGGTGTGGGGATGTTTCCACGCCCACTGTCCGGTGTGTTCGGTGGTTTCCACAATCGCGCCGTTTTCGTCGGTCTTGGTATTGACGAGGGTAACGTAGCCGTCATCCGTCTCCGCGGTTTCATCCACCAGTTCAAACACGCGGGCAGCACCTGCCATACCCATAACCACAGCGTTGAATTGTTGAGAAACCTGGTTGACGTTGCCGGTGAACTGTTTGGTCATACTGAGGAATGCCACCAGAACGCCGATGTCAAACGCCTCGCCTGCCAGACCGCAGACTTTCGGCAGGTCGGACATCAGATACAGACCGCCCAACATGGCGACCAGCACGTACAGCACGTTGCCGATGTTCATGATGATAGGACCGAGCATATTGGCGTATGCGTTAGCCTTAAAGCAGTCTTCAAACAACTGCTCGTTGATGCGGTCGAACTCCTCTTCGCCTTTTTTCTCGTGGGAGAACACTTTCACGACCTTTTGACCGTTCATCATCTCCTGCACGTAACCCTCGGCGGCGCCGGTGGATTGCTGTTGACGGATGAAGAACTTGGCAGAACCGCCCGCTAGTTTGCGGGAGGTGAGAATCATTGCCGCCACACCAAGCAACACCACAAGCGTCATCGGGATGCTGTGGGACAGCATAATGGCGAACACCGAAATCACGATGGTGGATGCCTGCAACAGGGTGGGGATCGCTTGCGAGATCAACTGGCGCAGGGTATCGATATCGTTGGTGTAGTGGCTCATAATATCGCCGTGGCGATGCTGATCGAAATAGCGGATGGGAAGATCCTGCATACCGTCAAACATATAGCACCGCATTTTGCTCAAAAAGCCTTGGGTCATATACGCCATCATTTGCGATTGGGTGGTAACGGCGATGGCGGACAGGATGTAGAACAAGGCGAGCAACAGCACTTTCGGGATGATTTCCGCAGAAGCGGACGCCCAGTCGCCGACTGCTTGCCAACGGGTGATCGCATCGATCACCTTCGGAATGACCACGCCGGGCAACGACGCCGTAACCGATGCAAACAGAATGCAAAGAACGGTGAGCGGTGCCAAAACAGGATAGAACTTGAACAACAGTTTGATGACGCGGGGGAGAGTGCCTTTTTTGATGGGGGGACGTTTGGGTCCCGGACCGCCTTGCATGGGAGGTTTTTTCATGTTCATTCCGCATCACCTCCCGCCACGGCAGAACAGCCTGTTTGCTGTTCGTAAATTTCTTTGTAAATATCGCAAGAGGCAAGCAACTCGTTGTGAGTGCCGGATGCGACCACGCCGCCGCCTTCCATAACGAGGATGAGGTCGGCATCTTCCACCGAGGAGATGCGCTGTGCAATGATGAGTTTGGTGGTCTCGGGGATGTAGGTTTTGAAACCTGCACGGATGAGCGCATCGGTACGGGTGTCAACCGCGCTGGTAGAGTCGTCCAGAATGAGAATTTTCGGCTTTTTCAGCAACGCGCGCGCAATGCAAAGACGTTGCTTCTGACCGCCCGACACATTGGTGCCGCCCTGCTCGATTTTGGTGTCGTATTTATCGGGGAAACTTTCTACAAAATCGTGCGCCTGCGCCAATTTACACGCTTCCACCAATTCTTCGTCGGTGGCGTTCTCGTTGCCCCAACGCAGATTTTCTTTAATAGTGCCGGAGAACAGTTCGTTCTTCTGCAATACCATGGCAACCGCGCCGCGTAAGGTATCAAGATCGTATGCTTTCACGTCGATACCGCCGACGTACAAAGTGCCTTCGGTAACGTCATACAAACGGGGGATAAGCTGTACGAGGGAGGATTTACCCGTGCCCGTACCGCCGATGATGCCCACCGTCATACCCGAGTCGATGGAAAGATGGATATCCGAGAGGGTATTGCGTTTGGCGGTGGCGGCATATTTGTAGGATACGTGGTCAAAACGGATGCTGCCGTCTTTTACCTCGGTTACAGCGTTTTCGGGATTGGTGATGGTGGGTTTTTCCTCCAACACTTCGCTGATACGCTTGACCGATTCGGCAGAGATGGTGAGAATGACATAAATGGCAGACAACATCATCAACGACATCATCACCTGCATACCGTAGTTGAGCATTGCGGAGATATGACCGACGTTGATGGTGGTGCCGTGGCTGGTGATGGACATATTAGAGCCGACCAACAGCACGAAGACCATGGTGAAGTAGATGCAGATCTGCATAATGGGGGTGTTGAGTGCCACGATGCGTTCCGCACGGGTGAAATCGCGGCGGATATCATCCGACGCGGTGTTGAATTTCTCTTTTTCGTATTGTTCACGAGAGAAACCTTTGACCACGCGCATACCACGCACGTTTTCTTCGATCGACTCGTTCAGGCGGTCGTATTTTTTGAACACGCGACGGAATGCAGGCATTGCAAATTTCGCGACCATCAACAGACCGATGACCAGAACGGGAATGGTAACCACAAAGCAAGCGGCAAGCATACCGCCCATATAATACGACATCGCAACCGAGAAAATCAGCATCAGCGGACAACGAATGGCTGTGCGGATGATCATCATATACGACATCTGCACGTGGTTGATGTCGGTGGTCATACGGGTAACCAGCGAGGCGGAGGAGAACTTGTCGATGTTCTCAAAAGAGAAGCCGCCCACCGCGTGATAAATGTCGTGTCGCAGATTTTTGGAGAAACCTGCCGCCGCTTTGGCGCAGGTGTAAGCGGCGAGACCGCCAAACAACAGGGACACACACGCCATCACCGTCAGCACGATGCCTATAACCACGATTTCACTCATCGCGGCACCTTCCTGAATACGGTTGACCAGTTTTTCCGCCATCAGAAACGGGATGAAGGTTTCAATGATCGCTTCACCGACGATGAACACAAGTGTTAAAATGGATGGTGTTTTATACTCACGCACACTGCGGAGCAACCGTTTCCACATACAATCAATCCTTTCCGTGGGAACTCCATACTAATACTGTATATCAGTATATAGCAAAACGGCGGCGATTGCAAGTATCGCCGCCGTTTTAAATGTGAATTTTTAATGAAAAATCAGTCGATTTTCAAGACCCAACCCTCGGGGGCTTCAATGGTACCCATCTGGATGCCGCGCAGGGTTTCGTACAACTTTTTGGTGGTGGGGCCCATTTCGTCCATACCAAAGACGATCTCTTTGCCGTGGTCAACGATTTTGCCCACGGGAGAGATGACCGCTGCAGTGCCGCACAGACCGCATTCCACGAAATCGGCGAGTTCGTCAACCGCCACGGGGCGTTCTTCGACCTTCAGACCGAGGTAGTCAGCGGCAACCGCAACCAGCGAACGACGGGTGATGGAGGGGAGGATGGTATCCGATTTGGGGGTAACCACCGTGCCGTCCTTGTGCACGAGCAGGATGTTTGCGCCGCCGGTCTCTTCGATGTAGGTGCGGGTGGCGGAATCGACGTACACGTTCTCGTCGTAGCCCTGTTCGTGTGCGTCCACGATGTTGTACAGGCTCATCGCGTAGTTCAGACCTGCTTTGATGTGGCCGGTGCCGCGCGGAGCTGCACGGTCGAGGTCGGAAATGCGCACGGTGAGCGGACGAACGCCGCCTTTGAAGTAGGGACCCACGGGGGTGGCGAAGATGCGGAATTCAAACTCGTCCGCAGGTTTCACGCCGATGACGTTGTTCACGCCAAACATATAGGGGCGCAGATAGAGGGAAGCGCCGCTGCCGTAGGGCGGCACGAACGCCGCGTTGGCGGCAACCACTTTTTTGACCGCTTCCACGAATTTGTCTTCGGGGAACACCGGCATTTTCATACGGCGGCAGGAATCCGCCATACGTGCGGCGTTGAGGTCGGGACGGAAACAAACGATGTCGCCGTTCTCGGTGGTGTAGGCTTTCAGACCCTCAAAACAGGTCTGCGCATACTGAAGAACGCAAGCGCTTTCTTCCAGCGTGATGGTGTTGTCGTCGGTGAGAGTGCCCTCGTCCCATTTGCCGTCCTTAAAGCGAGCGACAAAGCGGAAATCGGTTTTCATGTAACCGAAACCGAGGTTGCCCCAGTCGATATCTTTCTTTTCCATTTGTAACATCTCCGTTCGGATAGAATTTCCTTTTACTATGATAAAGTATTGTAGCACCGATTGATGCACCTGTCAACTAAAAGTAAAAACTGAAATTTGACGTAAAAACGCTTTTATTTTACAAGCGCGTATGATACAATGGAAATAACGGTAACAAATCCGTCATCAAAGAAACGTTGGAATGAGGGATATTATGGATATACGGGAAATACTGTCTTACGTAGACCACACCTTGCTCGGTGTGGACGCCACCTTTGAGGACATCAAAGCCATCTGCGACGACGGCATCAAATTCGGCACTGCCTCGGTGTGCATTCCGCCGTCTTTTGTCAAGCGGGCGAAAGCATACGTCGGGGACAAACTGCCTATCTGCACGGTCATCGGGTTTCCAAACGGCTATAACACCACCGCCGTCAAATGCGCGGAGACAGCCGACGCGGTGAAAAACGGTGCGGATGAGATCGATATGGTGATCAACGTCGGCGATGCGAAAGCAGGCGACTTTGATGCGATTCTCGCAGAGATCAACGCGGTGAAAGCCGCGTGCGACGGTAAATTGCTCAAGGTGATTATCGAAACCTGTCTGTTGACCGATGCGGAGAAGATCAAACTGTGCGAAGTGGTGTCGGACAGCGACGCAGACTTTATTAAGACTTCCACCGGTTTTGCAGGCGGCGGCGCGACTTTCGCGGACGTTGCATTGATGGCAGAACACGTCAAAGCACCGCTGAAGATCAAAGCGGCAGGCGGCATTGCTTCCATTGAAGATGCCGAAAAATTTATCCAACTGGGCGCTTCCCGTCTGGGTACCAGCCGCATTGTGAAGATCGTGAAAAACGAACAAGCGAAAGCAGACACGTATTGAAAGGATGAATGTGATGACCATATCTACCCCCACGCCGCACATTGCGGCAAACCTCGGGGATTTTGCAAAAACCGTACTGATGCCGGGCGATCCCCTGCGCGCGAAATTCATCGCGGAGAATTTTTTGGAGGATGCACGCCTTGTCAATAACGTGCGCGGTATTCAGGGATATACCGGCACTTACAAAGGCGTGCCGGTGTCGGTGATGGCTTCGGGAATGGGTATGCCTTCTATCGGCATTTATGCGTACGAACTGTACAACGCCTTTGGCGTGGAAAATATCATCCGCGTCGGCTCTGCAGGCGGTATGGAGGATGCGGTCAAGGTGCGGGACATCGTGTTGGGACAGGGTGCTTGCACCAACTCCAATTTCGCATCCCAATATCATTTGCCGGGCACGTTTGCGCCGATTGCAAGTTTTGAACTGTTGTCCTTGGCGGCGGAGATTTCCAAAGAGAACGGATATCCCTATCACGTGGGAAACCTTTTGTCCACCGACACCTTTTACAACGATGAAGAAACCCTCCCCGAAGGACTGTGCGTGCTTCCGTCTTTCGGAAAAATGGGCGTGCTTGCGGTGGAAATGGAAGCGGCGGCGCTGTATATGACCGCCGCCCGAGCAGGCAAACGGGCACTCGCGATCTGCACCGTGTCCGACCATCTGATGACAGGGGAGAGCTTGCCTGCCGAGGAACGGCAGACGTCCTTTACCGATATGATGACCTTGGCATTGGAAGTGGCGGTCAGATGGGAGAAAAACCATTGAAGAAACGAGTGTTTTTGATTGTGCTGGACTCGTTTGGCATCGGGCAGATGCCGGACGCCGCCGCGTTTGGCGATCACGATTGCAATACGCTGGCGCGCATTGCCGCGTCCGAGCGGTTTTGTGCACACAATCTGCAAAAAATGGGACTTTTCAATATTGACGGTGTCGATTGCGGTGAAAAAACGGCACAGCCGACGGCGGCGTATGCCCGTATGTGCGAAAAATCCAAAGGCAAAGACACCACCATCGGGCATTGGGAGATTGCAGGCGTTGTGTCCGACACGCCGCTTCCCACCTATCCCGACGGATTTCCAAAAGAGGTGCTCGCCGCTTTCAAGGCGGCGACGGGACGAGGGGTTTTGTGCAACAAACCATATTCGGGCACGGCTGTGATTGCGGATTATGGTGAAGAGCATCTGAAAACAGGCGATCTCATCGTATATACTTCGGCAGACAGCGTGTTTCAGATCGCGGCGCACGAAAGCATCGTGCCGCCTGAGCAGTTGTACGAGTACTGCCGCAAAGCGCGAGAGATTTTAAGTGGCAAGCACGCGGTGGGCAGGGTGATTGCCCGTCCGTTTGAGGGGGAGCATCCCTTCAAGCGCACCGCGCGGCGGCACGATTTTTCTTTGAAACCGCCCAAAGCGACCCTGTTGGATGCGGTGAAAACCGCAGGCAAAACGGTGTATGCGATCGGCAAAATCGCGGACATTTTCGCAGGAGAAGGCATTACCGAACAGGTGTACACCACCTCCAATGCGGACGGTATGCGGCAAGCGCTGTCGGCACTGGACAAAGACTTTGAGGGCCTGTGCTTTGTGAATCTGGTGGATTTTGATATGCTGTACGGACATCGACAGGATGTAGACGGCTATGCCGCCGCCATTGCCGCCGTGGATGCATGGTTGCCCGATTTCACGGGTCGGATGAGGGCTGACGATCTGCTGATCATCACCGCCGATCACGGCTGTGATCCGGGGGATTCTCACACCGATCACACCAGAGAATATACGCCGTGTCTGATATACGGACAACGCGTAAAACCGCGAAACTGCGGCACACGCGACACCTTCGCGGATATTGCCGCCACGGTGGCACGGTATCTCGAAGTGCCGTATGACGGCGAGGGAGAGAATATCTTATGAACGAACAAACTTTGTGCAAACTGGCGATTGAAGCGATGGAACGCGCGTACGCACCGTATTCACGCTATACGGTCGGCGCCGCGCTGCTCGGCAAATCGGGCAAGGTGTACCTTGGTTGCAACGTGGAAAACGTGGCGTACAGCCCCACGATATGTGCTGAACGCACCGCCGTTGTCAAAGCGGTGAGCGAGGGAGAACGGCAGTTTGCCATGCTGGCGGTTGTCGGTGGTAAACACGGCGAGATCGTCGGTGCATTTCCGCCGTGCGGCGTATGCCGTCAGGTGCTTTCCGAGTTCTGCGAACCCGATTTTCCCGTGTTGTTGGTAACAGGTGCGGACTCGTTTGAAAAAACCACCTTGGGCGCACTGTTGCCCTGTTCATTCAGCGAGGGAAAAGTATGAGAATGTATGATATTCTCCGCAAAAAACGGGACGACGGCGAATTGTCCGCTGACGAGATCCGCTTTTTTGTGGACGGTTATGTGAAAGGGGACATCCCCGATTATCAGGCATCCGCTTTTACAATGGCGGTGTTTTTCAGAGGGATGACCGAGCGCGAGACCGCCGATCTCACCATGGCGATGGCACAAAGCGGCGACACGGTGGATTTGTCCCGTTTTGGCACGTTGTCGGTGGATAAACACAGCACGGGCGGTGTCGGTGATAAAACGTCGTTGATCGTTACCCCCATCGTTGCCGCGTGCGGCGGCGTGGTTACCAAAATGTCCGGACGCGGTCTCGGGCATACGGGCGGCACGGTGGATAAGTTGGAAAGTATCCCGGGATATCAGACCACCTTGCCTGCCGATGCATTTATCAAGCAGGCGGAAGATATCGGCATCGTGCTCATCGGACAAAGCGGCAATCTGACCCCTGCGGATAAACTGTTGTACGCTTTGCGAGATGTTACCGCAACGGTGGACAGTCTGCCGCTTATCACCTCCAGCATTATGAGTAAAAAACTCGCCGCAGGCTCTCATAACATCGTGTTGGACGTGAAAGTGGGAAGCGGCGCGTTTATGAAAACGCCCGATGATGCGCGTGAACTGGCAAAGGCGATGGTGGATATCGGCTGTCGGTGCGGCAGACGGTGCGTGGCGGTGCTGAGTTCTATGGATGCGCCGTTGGGAAACGCCATCGGCAACGCATTGGAAGTGATGGAAGCGATCGCCGTCTTAAAAGGCGAACAAGCAGGCGACTTGAAAGAAGTTTGCTTGACCCTTGCCGCCGAAATGATTGCGCTGGTGCGTGAAATGGCGGTGGAAGATGCGCGCAAACTCGCGCAAGACACCCTGCACAGCGGTGCGGCTTTTGAAAAGATGAAACAATGGATCGCGGCACAAGGGGGAGATACGCGGTATCTTGATGACCCCACCTTGTTCCCGGCGGCGGCACATCGGCTGGACGTTGTCGCCGAAAACGACGGTGTGATCACCGCGATGAACGCGGAGGAAATCGGTATGACCGCCGTGATGTTGGGCGCAGGGCGTGCGGCGAAGACCGATACGATAGATCCTGCGGCAGGCATCATCCTGCACAAGAAAACGGGAGAAACGGTGCAGGCAGGCGAGACGCTGGCAACCCTGTTCACCGAGCGCGAGGACAGTTTGTCCGCCGCTAAAGCGCGGTTTGTGTCCGCGTTGACCATACAACAAAAATCGGCGGAAACGTTACCGTTGATTATCGATACCATCCGAAAGGCGTGATACAAAATGAAAAAAACAGTGTCAATTGCACTGAAAGTGCTTGTTTGCATCCTGGCGGTGGGACTGCTGTTCTGGTTCCAGTTGCCGCCCATTAACCTGCGCAGTCAGGCGTTCTGGAGTTTTTTGTTTGAAAGCATCGTGCTGTGCAGTGCCATCGTGGGCATTTCCGCGATATTGGGCTTTTTCCGCGGACGGGTAACCGTTAGCAAAAACGGTGTTTCCATGATTTCCGGCACGGGACGTCCGTCTTTGAAAAACGCCGCGCTGTCGGTGAAAATCGTCCTCGGCGTGCTGGGGGCTATCATCGTGTTTTCTCTGGGCGCATCGGCGGTGGGCGCACGGTTGTTCAACGCATCCCGTTATGCCAACCTCATTCAGCCGCAGGACGGCAGTTTTGCAGAGGACGTGGCGGAATTGTCCATGTCCCAGATACCCGTAGTGGACCGCGACAGCGCTTCCCGTCTGGGTCAGCGAAAACTGGGCGAGATGAGCGATCTGGTGTCCCAGTTTGTCATTGAGGCTGATTATACCCAAATCAACTTTGGCGGAAAACCCGTGCGCGTAACACCGCTCGGTTACGCCGATTTCATCAAATGGTGCACCAACTCGGACGAGGGTATCCCTGCTTACATCATGGTGGATCTTACCACGCAGGAAGTGCAACTTACCCGTTTGTCCGAATTGGGTCTGGACAACATCAAATACGCGCGCAGTGAATATCTGATGCGCGATCTCAATCGCAAACTGCGGTTTGATCATCCCACGAAAATTTTCGGAGAGATCTCCTTTGAAATTGACGAAAACGGCACGCCGTATTGGGTGGCATCGGTCATCCGCTATCGCATCGGACTGTGGAACGGTGCGGACATCGGCGGCGTGGTGTTGCTCAACGCCGTAACGGGCGAGAGCCAATACTATGACCTCGCAGACGTGCCCACATGGGTGGATCAGGCGTATGACGAGAGCATGTTGATGGAACAGCTCACCGACAACGGCACGTTGAAAAACGGTTTCTGGAACTCAGTGTTCGGACAAAAGGGCTGTGTGATGCCGACTGAAGGGTACAACTATATTGCCATTGACGACGACGTGTGGATGTACACGGGTATTACGTCGGTAACGGCGGACGAATCCAACATCGGTTTCGTGCTGGTCAACCTGCGTACCAAGGAAGCGCGGTATTACGAACAGGCGGGCGCGGAAGAATACTCCGCGATGAGCTCCGCGCAAGGACAGATTCAGGAGAAAAACTACACCGCCACGTTCCCCGTACTGCTCAACGTGGGCGGCAGACCGACCTACTTTATGTCGCTCAAGGACAGCGCAGGATTGGTGAAGATGTACGCGTACGTGGATATGGCGCAGTACCAGATCGTCGGCACGGGTGCGACGGTGGATAAAGCGCGCGATGCGTACATTGCGTTGCTGGAAGACGAAGACATCGGCACCGAGACGGAGACGCCCGAAGAGACCAAAACGGTGGCAGGCACGGTTTCCGCGCTGGCAAGTGCTGTGGTGGACGGCAATACCCGTTATTATGTACGCTTGAACGAGGATGCCGCCATACACGTGCTGACCGCATCCCTGTCGGATGCTCTGCCGTTCTTGAAAGAGGGCGACACCATCACGATTACCTATACAGGCGATACCATCACCGCCGTTACCATCGGCTAAACCAAGAACCAAACCAAAACCGCACCCATAAGGCGGGTGGAAATAGGGATAAAACCAGCGGAGATGCACAAGTTTGTGCATCTCCTCTGGTTGTTTGTAGGCATTATTCTCGGCTCCCTCAATGAGGGAGCTCCGCCGTAGGCGGTGAGGGAGTTGATTGGGAACACTCCCTCCGTCTTTTGCCTACGGCAAAATCCACCTCCCTCTAAGAGGGAGGCGAGGGGTTTGCCAATCCCTAA
>JAZRQN010000115.1:0-2119 GCA_045649855.1 Acutalibacteraceae bacterium
CAAAACCAACGGCGGAGACGGTGTCCGCGAAGATTTTTCGCTCATCACCTCCTGGGACGGCGAAAAAAGCCCCGGCGTGTTCTGCTGGAACAGCGAAGCGTTCCGCAAATATGTGTATGATATGTTGGCTACCTTTGCCGCATTTGGCCCTGAAATCGTATGGGTGGACGACGATATCCGTCTGCGCCTGATCGGCAAATCCAAAGCACTGTGTTTTTGTGAGGAATGTATCCGCATTTTCAACGAGCGGTATGGATACAACTACACCCGTGCGGAAATCAAAGAACGCTTTTTGGCGGATATCGAGTTCCGTCGTCAGTACGTGGCCATGCAGACCGATACCCTCAAGGATTTTGCGGGTCTGATTTCCAAAGCGATACACGATGCATCTCCCGATTCGGTGATGGCACTGCAAAACGGCGGCAATACGATGCTTGCCATCAATGCCCAAAAAGCGTGTCTGGATGAGATGCGCCGCGTGAGTGAAAAAGATCCCGGTTTCCGTTCGGGCGGTGGTTTTTATAACGACCACAAACCGGACGGTATGTTCACCAAAGCGATGATTCTCAACTATATGAACTCCCGCTTGCCCGATTATGTCAAGCATCGTTCCTGCGAGATCGAAAACCTGCCGTTTAACGCATACGGCAAATCTCCCGAATGTACGCCTCTGGAGGCGGCGCTGTATCTGGCATACGGTTGTAATGAAGCGAGCGTCACCCTGATGCGCCAGAACGAAACGCTTTCCTGGCACAAACGCCTGTTTGATCGTCTCACAAAATACCGTCCGTATTTTGATAAGTACACGGCGCACAATGCAGACACCGTCAACGAGGGCATTTGCTTCTATCAGCCGCCGAATTCCAACTTTATGCCGTGTAACAAGGACGGTGAGCCGTTCTGGAACGACACTTGCATCTGGGAAGCGGCGGAATGTCTGCGCCACGGTTTGCCGATGCATACTTCTCCCAAAGGTTGTGCGTACTATTTGAGCGATAAAACCTGCGATTTCCTCTCGCACGAGGATATGGAATTTCTGGCAGGTGAAACGGTACTCGCTGATGCACAGACAATCGTCAAATTGCAGGAAAAAGGGTTGGCAGGTTGCCTGAAAGGCGAAGCATACAAACTGTCCGAGCCGTATAACGACGGTGTGCGTTTTGCTTTGGAACCGCATCCCGTCAACGCAGATGTTGATCCGCGAGTGGACTTCTTCTGCGGCATTTCCCACGGCATCCGCGGAGATGAAATCGAGGTGCTGGCGCGTAACGTGGCGATTTCGGACGGCAGCGATCAAGGTGCTGCCGCGGCGATCATCCCCACCACAAAGGGTGCGAAATGGGTGGTAACGGCGTATCCCGTTAACCGTCCGACCCAGTCCTATCCCAACCGTGAACTTATCCGCCGTGCGCTCGACTATGCGTGTGCGACACCGATGGCGGCGTACATCGGTTCTCCCGAACAGATGGTGGTAGTCCCCCGTGTCAACAAGGCGGGCAAAACCGTATCGGTGATGTGTATGAACGTAGCGATCACCGACAGCGAGCCGTTTGATGTGGTGGTTGCCAATCCTGCAAACGAGAAAGGTTGCACCCTCATCAATCCGTATGGCGAGGACACCTTTATTCCGTTTGAGAAACGCGGCGACCGTTTTGTTGCCACCCTGCCTGCCCTGCAAGGCTGGCGCGTGGTCAGTATTTTGATTTGATAAAATTCCCCACCTTAAGGGGGGGTGGAAATAGGGATAAAACCAGAGGAGATGCACAAGTTTGTGCATCTCCTCTGGTTGTTTTGTAGGCACTATTTTCGGCTCCCTCTGACGAGGTACTCCCCTAACAGGGGAGATGCCCGAAGGGAAGAGGGGTGGCTGTCCTGCTAAGGAGCTGGCGAAACCGTTGGTTTCGTCTGAGGGAGAGATACTGGCATCTTTGTTTTTTATTCTCTCCCTCCACCGCTGTTGCGGTCCCCCTCCCTCGTCAGAGGGAGGCAGGATTAGTGTCATCCCCAACCGCAACACGCTTAGGGGTGTGCACCACAGTGAAAATTTGGTTTTTCGGATACATTTGCTCCGCCGCATTGCCAAAAAGCTTGAAAGACGCGAGTATTCCTGCGTTTTTTG
>JAZRQN010000116.1:0-6279 GCA_045649855.1 Acutalibacteraceae bacterium
CTTTTTTTGCATTGACAACCTATATCCAACGGAGTATAATGAGAGCAATCAAAAGAAGGAGTTGTTACATATGGGTTATGTAGAAGATCTCACTCGTCTCATTGAAAAGAGACAAGCTGAAATGTGCGAAATGAGCGATAAAATTTGGGAATATGCAGAGTCTCGTTTTGTGGAATTTAAATCCGCAAAACTGCAAAAGGAATATCTCGCATCTCTCGGTTTTAAAATCACCGAAAACTTGAGCGGTGCTGAAACCGCTTTTGTGGCAGAGTGGGGCAACGGCAAACCGATCATCGCTTTCCTCGGTGAATATGATGCGCTGAGCGGTCTGTCTCAGAAAGCGGATGTGCCTGTGCACACCCCCATTGCAGAGGGCGGCGACGGCCACGGCTGCGGCCACAACCTCCTCGGTGTCGGCGATCTGGCTGCGGCAGTTGCGATCAAAGAGTATATGGAAGAAAAAGGCCTGTCGGGTACCATCCGTTACTACGGTTGTCCTGCGGAAGAAAACGCAGGCGGCAAAGCATTTTTGGTGCGTGACGGTTATTTCAACGATTGCGACATCGCACTCACCTGGCACCCCGGCAAAGAAACGGTGATTGCCGCAAACGGCACGCTCGCCAATTTCCGCGTGTTCTTCACCTTCCACGGTACATCGGCACATGCGGCGGCTTCTCCCCACCTCGGCAGAAGCGCGCTAGACGCAGTGGAACTGATGAACGTCGGTGTCAACTATATGCGTGAGCATATGATCGACGACGCGCGTATCCACTATGCCGTTACCAACACCGGCGGCACTGCTCCCAACGTGGTGCAATCCGAAGCACAGGTGCTGTACGCCATCCGCGCACCGCACGTGGGCCAAGTCAAAGAACTGTTTGACCGTGTTTGCAAAGTGGCACAGGGCGCGGCTTTGATGACCGAGACCACGGTGGAAATTCGTCAGGTTGCGGCATATGCCGACTACATCGGCAACGATGTTATTGCTGACCGCCTGCGTGAACACATGTCTTCCATGCTTCCCATCGGCTATACCGACGAGGAACTGGCATACGCCAAGAAATTCCAGGAAGTAATCACCGATTTGGACAGAACGGCGCTTCAAAGCAAAGCCAAAAAATTCGGCGGCAAAAACAGCGCTGATTGGCTCAACAACCCCATTTGGGACGTCCTGCTCCCCGATGCGCCTTCCGGCGGTTCTACCGACGTGGGCGACGTCAGCTGGGCTTGTCCCACCGGTTGGTTCCATGCTACCACCCTGGCGGCAGGCACGCCTGCACACGCTTGGCAGACGGTGGCACAGGGCAAAAGTTCTATCGCCCACAAGGGTATGCTCTTCTCCGCAAAGGTGCTTGCCGCTACTGCTTACGACTTCCTCACCAACCCTGAATTGGTCGAAGCGGCAAGAGAAAACTGGCTGCAGATGCTGGATGGCGAAACCTATCCCAACGCACTGCCTGCTGATGCAAAACCCGAAATATGGTAATCAAAAAACCGATGTGTCAAAAGACACATCGGTTTTTTCTTACAGTATTTTAGAGAGTGGTTCCCCTTCGCCTATGTACACGGTGGACACCGCTTGGATTTCGGGTTGATACGGATTGCAACGGTCGAAGATACCCACCGTCGGCATACCGATTTCAGAAGCGGTTTGAAGCGCCACCAGCGAATCTTCGAACACCCAAGTGTCTGCCGTTTCGGTACCCAAATACTCTTGCGCCAGCAAATATACGTCCGGCTTCTCTTTGCCCATACCGAGATCCGCACAGGAGAAGATAGCGGAAAAATACGGGTAAATACCGCTGTGTTTCAACGCTACCTCAATCAGTTCAGCCGTGGTCGCAGAAGCAACGCACATACGCACACCTCTCGCTTGCAGACCTGCCAGCAATTCCCTCACACCTGCCTTGAGTGTAGCTTTGTTTGCATAAAAATCATAGAGGATCTCAGAAGCAAATCGGAACAGTTCTTCCCCACTGTTGCCAAAGCCATAGTGATCGTAGATGATCTGCATCGCATCTCGCAGCGGCACAGTACGCACTGCTTTATCATCCGCCGCATTCGGCGCAAACGGCTTGCCGTTCAGATACTGATCACCAAACGCTTTCCAGATAACCTCCCACAAAAAGAGGCTGTCCACCAGCGTACCGTCCATATCAAAAATTGCACCTTTTATATTCACAGCAATGCCCTCCGTTCGGACACGGTCATTTGTCCGTCGCACAGTTCAATTTCAAAATACACGCCACACGGCACACCCGGTTGATCACCGCACGCAGTCAGCGATCCCAACACATAATACGGTACGCCATCTTCTACCAGTGTTTTGGTGATATGTTGGTGTCCCGAAAATACCGCAAGCACATTTTTATCTTCACGGATGATCTCTTTCACGGCAGCACGGTTTTTCATAAACAAGCACTCATCCTCGATCGTGTCATCCTCGGCAAGTGCAAAATGGGTGAAAACAAGACAAGGACGTGTGTTTTTTGCAAGATCGTTTTTCAAAAATTCCAGCGTTTCGTCCGACAAATACTGCGTTTTAAAGATACCGCCTCGGCCAAGTCCCAATTCCGGACGAAGCTGAGTGGTGAGAAACACGAGATGATACCCGTCTATATCCAACGAGAAGGTGGATTTCGCACCGAGAAGCGCTTCCACCTCTTCCACCGTATCCATCATTTTGAGATCGTGGTTGCCGAGCACCGAATAACACGGCGGTTGTATGCGGCGCAAGCGATCAAACATCATTTGCAAACTTTGCAAATCCGCTTGCTTATCGTTCATATCCTGAATGATATCGCCTAGGTTGACACAAAGGTCAATTTCACCGCCATTTGCAAGATCGGTCAGTTTTTCCAGCAGCGGAAGTGCATATTTCACCAGTTTCTTTTCGGTGTTAAAAAGCGCTGTTTCAATATCGCCGCCGTAGTAGTGCACATCTGCAAATACCAGAATTTTCATACGTCCGCCTCCAACGTGCTGACTTTTGAGGTATTATAGCATGTTTTAATAAAAAGTACAAGAACATAACTGCAGAAAACAGTTGACATTCTCCACCTACCTGTGCTATCATACCTATTGTTCATTCGCTGGTTTAGCTCAGTTGGTAGAGCAGCTGATTTGTAATCAGCAGGTCGGGGGTTCAAGTCCGTCAACCAGCTCCAAGTAAAAGAGACACCACCTTTCGAGGTGGTGTCTTTTTTACTTTGTAACTGTATATCGGCGCAGAACCTGAAAAGCGCTTGTCGCTTTTCTAAAGACTTTGCGCTGTACCTATTTGTGAAATGAAACACTTTCACGCAAAGTCAGTTCAATGTCCGTCAACCAGCTCCAAGTAAAAGAGACACCACCTTTCAAGGTGGTGTCTTTTTTACTTTGTAACTGTATATCGGCGCAGAACCTGAAAAGCGCTTGTCGCTTTTCTAAAGACTTTGCGCTGCACTCAATGGGGAAATGAAGCACCTCCACGCAAAGTCAGTTCAATGTCCGTCAACCCAGTAGCCGTCTCCCCCTTTTTATGATCCGTTTCGGTACACGCTCGGAGAAACACCTGCTTTCTTCTTGAAAAAACGGCAAAAATACGCAGAGGTGTCAAAATGTAAAATCTCTGCGATTTCCCATACTGCCATATCACTTTCTTCCAAAAGCGTTTTAGCGACCTTCAACTTGATATCCAAAATATATTCCTTGGGAGATTTTCCCGTGTACTGCTTGAAGAGCCGCCTGAATCCACCGCTGCTCATACCGCACATTTGCGCCAGATCTTCTACGGAATATACTTCAAATGGTTGTTTTTCAATATAATCCACAGCAGGTTTCAACACAGATATCGCTCGTCCGCCGCTTTGTACTCTTGCGACTGAAACATATGCCAGCAGGTCGTATATTCGTGCTTTGACCGCCGCGGGAGAAGGTTGCGGCGCTTCATACGCCAGCACCGTATCCCTCATCATCTTTTCAATATAATACGGATTAAATTCCTCTATCAGCATAGGCGAAGTTGCCGTTACAACCTTTTGTTGATCAGACACGATGTTACATTCCACTAAATAGGCGTCCACGCTCGCTTTTTGCGATTCGATATTCAAAACGGTGTACCGACTGCCATACGGAATGTACACAAGCGATTTTTGCGGCGCGTAAAATGTTTCCCCACTCACGAGATCGGTATACTGCCCCGTACAGCCGGACAGATACACAAACGCACTTGTCGCACGGGGTTTTTCGCGGGTAAACAACACGCCATCGATCCATTTTTGCTTTTGAGCGAACATGGATGTGATCTCAAAATCCAGCGCGTGTAATTCTTCAAAGGAGCATACTTTCACATTCATCACCCGCTTCATCGTATCACTGATGTTCGAAAAATGCAATGAAAAGGTTTGAAAAATCAATTGAAAATTTACATTTTACATCGGTATAATGGTGAAAACAACCTTTTGCACGGGGCGATACCAATGGAAATGACAAGCGGAAATGTTTTGAAAAGTATAACAAAATTCGCGATTCCTTGCATCTTGACAAGGCTGATACAAAACTTGTATCCTTTGATTGATGCGGTAATCGCAGGCAACTTATTAAACGAAGAAAGTCTGTCCGCAATCGGCATCGGCGGCTCCGTCTACGCTCTGTTCAACGACACCGTACTCGGCTTAGTCTCCGGCTTCGCGGTAGTTGCAGGCAAACGCTTCGGTGCAAAGCAGCAGGATGCGATGAAATCGGTATACACCCATTCCCTGTTATTCTCACTGTTCACCTGTCTTTTGGTTTCGGCGGCAGGACTTATTTTCTCCAAACAAATTTTGGAACTGTTGCAAACGCCGACAGACATTGCTAAGATCGGCACGCAGTATCTATTCGTTATGTTTTTGGGTTTTCTGCCCAATGCGCTATACAATTTCTTCTGCGAAATTCTGCGCGCTTTAGGGGACAGCAAACGACCGCTGTATCTGCTCATTCTTTCCTCAATTTTGCATTTTTTGCTGATTATACCGCTGACCCGTCTGTGCGGCATATATGGTGCTGCATTAGCAACGATACTTTCCTATCTAATCACCGTCATCGTCGCCGTTGTGATGCTTTGCAAGCATTTCCCACAGCTTACACCGCATCTTTCCACCTTCGTGTTTCAAACACCGATTCTAAAAGAATGTCTTTCTATCGGTGTACCGATGGCGCTCACCAGTGCAGTGGTGATGGTTGGCGTATTGTTGCTCAATCTTGTTACCAATAAAATCGGCACCGATTATATCGCCGCATACACCTGTGCTTCCAAAATCGGATATATCATCACCACCCCCATTTTTGGTTTTGCAACAGCGCTGACTGTGTTTGTATCACAGAATTTCGGAGCAAAGCAAATCGACCGCATACGAGAAGGGGTCAACAAAACGCTCGCGCTCACCTTCCTGGTTGACCTCGTCTTGCTGGTCGTCACACTGCTAATATGCAAGCCCATTTTACGACTGATCCTGAGCGGAAATGAGGTTGCCGTCAAAGCAGGATTTTTATATCTGACTGTCAGGTGTATAGCTATGTTCGTTCTCACACCTGCCGCTTTTTACAAAAACTTGTTGCCCGCTATCGGCCGTCCGTTTTTCTCCACCTTTTCCGGTTTTGTAGAAATCGGCATCCGCTATGTATTCCCGTTGTTTTTCTCCACCCTTCTTGGATTTGCCAGCGTACCGCTTACCGATGCGGTTGTATGGTCGGTATTGGCAGCGCTGTTAGTACCCGCTTATTACTTTGAATTCAAAAAAGCAAAGGATGTGATCGCATGAACCAGACATTCACCGTTGCCATTTTAGGCGTTGGTGGACGCGGTTTCACTTACGGCAGATTGATGCACGCAGACAATCGGTATGAGGTTGTGGCGCTGTGCGACTATAACAAGGCACAAATCGACACCGCAAACGCACTGTTAAACTTACCACAGGACAGCCTGTTTTACGATGAGCAAACCTTTTTCGAGAAAAAACGGGCGGATATTTTGGTGATTGGCACCTACGATAAATACCACGTGCCACAATGTCTCAAGGCGATGCAGCTTGGATATGATGTACTGCTCGAAAAACCTGTCAGCGACTCGGTCGAAGAGATTGAAGCACTGCTCGATATGCAGAAAAAGACAGGCAAAAAGGTGGTTGTCTGCCACGTACTGCGGTACAGCCCCTTATTCATCAAAGTGGGACAGTTATTGGAAGAAGGCAAGATCGGCAGGCTGATGGCCATTGACGCAATCGAACGGGTCAGATATTGGCATCAAGCACAAGCCTA
>JAZRQN010000117.1:0-5838 GCA_045649855.1 Acutalibacteraceae bacterium
TGGACAATGTGTGCAGTCGCTTTGGTTGCAGAACGTTCAAGATCGATCCCGACAACGGCTTTATCCTCAACGGGGAAGAATACCCCTTGCGCGGCGTATCCCGCCATCAAGACAGATGGGGTGTCGGTAACGCGTTGTTGCCTGAACATCATGAAGAGGATATCGACCTTATCTGTGAAGTAGGCGCTACCACCATTCGTCTGGCGCATTATCAGCACGATCAGTATTTCTATGATCTGTGTGATGAGCGCGGTCTGGTGATCTGGGCGGAAATTCCCTATATTTCCAAACATATGCCCGGCGGTCGCGAGAACACCATTTCCCAGATGAAAGAACTCGTAGTACAAAACTATAACCACGCATCTATCGTGGTGTGGGGTCTTTCCAATGAGATTTCGATTGGCGGTTCGGACGACGATCTGCTGGAAAATCACCGCATCCTCAACGATATGGTGCATGAGATGGATAAGACCCGTCTGACCACTATTGCGGCGGTGTCTATGTGTAAAATGGATGACCCGTATTTACAGATTCCCGACGTGGTATCGTACAACCACTATTTCGGTTGGTACGGTGGCGACACCACCATGAACGGCCCGTGGTTTGATAAATTCCACGCGACTCATCCCACCATTCCGATTGGCTGTTCCGAATACGGTTGTGAAGCGCTCAACTGGCACACCAGCGATCCCAAACAGGGTGATTATACGGAAGAGTATCAGGCGTATTATCACGAAGAGTTGATCAAACAACTGTTCACCCGCAAATATATGTGGGCGACCCACGTGTGGAATATGTTTGATTTCGGCGCAGATGCGAGAGCGGAGGGCGGCGAGAACGGACAGAACCACAAAGGTTTGGTTACCATTGACAGAAAGTACAAAAAAGACGCTTTCTACGCATACAAAGCGTGGCTGTCGGATGAACCGTTCGTACACCTGTGCGGCAAGAGATACATCGACCGTGTGGAAGACGTTACCAAGGTAACGGTGTATTCCAACCAGCCCGAGGTGGAACTGTTTGTCAACGGCGAGAGCATTGGCAAGAAGACTGCTCCCGATCATTTCTTCTATTTTGACGTGCAAAACGTCGGAGAGAGCACTATCGTTGCCAAAGCGGGTGAACTTTCGGATGAAGGCACTATCCGCAAGGTGGACGAAATGAATATGGATTACGTCCTGGTAGAAAAAGGTGCTGTGCTCAACTGGTTCGACGTAGATGCGCCCGAAGGCAGATTTTCTTTGAATGATAAGATCTCGGACATCATGGGCTGCTTGCGCGGCAAATTGTGGTTTGTCCGTTTGGGTCTGACGCTGAAGAAGAAAATGGATGCGAATAAGAAAGAGAAAAAAGCCGGCGGTTTTGACGTGAACCTCAAAGATGCCGGTGGCAGCGGCATGATGGAAATGCTGGGCGGATTTTCCGTGTTGCGCCTGTCCTCGATGATGGGTATGATGAACATCAGCTTTACCAAAGAAGAGTTGCTGAAACTGAACAAACAGCTCAATCGCATCAGAAAACCAAAACAGAAATAATGTTTTGTTAAAAGAGCGCAGACTGTGTCTGCGGTCTTTTAGTATGTGTCATATTTTCCGTATTGCAATCATTGTCAAATTGTGGTATAATACAGTATAAACATTTTAGGAATGTGAGGGGTTTTAATGGGGAAGAAAGCACGCAGTTCTAACATTGAATTGTATCGCATTGTGATGATGTTGATCATCATCGCGCATCATCTGGTGGTCAACTCCGGTATTACCGCCAACTACAATTTTAAAGACGTTACTGACAATATGTGGTTTCTCATGTTGTTTGGATTTGGCGGAAAACCGATGATTGACGGCTTTTTGTTGATTACCGGATTTTTCACTATCAAAGGCAAATTCACCTTTGAAAAAGCATTGAAAGTACTGTTTGAGATCGTCTTCTATAAGGTTGGATTTTATCTGCTGTTCGCCTTTTTGGGATTTCACGATCCGTCTTGGCGCGGGTTGCACGATACGTTCCTGTACGTGTTCCGTTCGGCACATACCGCTTTTCCGGCAACCTATTTTTGGCTGTACTGCTTGACGCCGTTCATCAATAAAATGGTGGAAGGTCTTGAAAAACGGCAATACCTAACGTTGATCGGCGTATTGATTACATACTATACCGTGATTTCTACCGTATTCGAAAAGATTGACACCTTCTCTGAACTCGGCTGGTATATTACGGTGTATCTCATCGGCGGCTATCTGCGCTTGTACGAGCCGCGCGTGTGGAACAAAGCATGGAAGAGCGGAATCTGGACACTCGGCGCTTTGGCCGCGTGTTTTGTCAGTATTGCGTGGATGGTCTGGCAGCATATGACGGGTCCGTGCAATTTGAGCATTTATTATTATGTAGCAAATGCACATAAGCCGCTCGGTCTGCTGTTGGCGGTTTGCTCGTTCCAGTTGTTCCGCCACCTGAAAATGCCGAACAGCCGCGTTATCAACACACTCGCCTCCTCTATTTTCGGTGTCTTGTTGATTCACGGCAACAGCGATCTGATGCGCAAAAAGCTGTGGGTCGATTGGCTGCGTATTCCGGAACTGTATGATTGGAAATGGTTGCCGCTGTATGCAGTTGGCTGTGTGTTCGCGATTTTTGTGGTGTGCACCGCCATGGATCAGGTGCGCATCCACCTCATCGAAAATCCGGTTTTCCGCGTGTATCGTTGGTTGGAGAATACACTGCGTGAAAAATTCTGCAAAAAGGATACGGAACAACCGGTCGAGGTGCAAAGCGTGCAGTAAAAGTCTTTGCTGCATAAGGATGCACAAGCAGGATCCGCGCGCACTCTAAAGAAAGATAGATATTCCCGAAAACTCCCAAGCGGACAGATGTCGCTTGGGAGTTTTTGTCAGATACGACCTTTTTCGTAGATATCTATTGTTTCTATCGCTTTTTTGTGTTAAAGTTATGAATGAATATATAATTTAGAATGGCGTCGAATGCGATGATAAAAGTTCGGAAAAAGAAACCGAGCTTGGCAAGACAAATGTCAGGCGGAAAGGGGAAGACGGGATGTCATTTGGCACTATACTGTCGACCGTGTTTATCGGTCCTTTGAAGTTGTTGTTTGAAATTGTGTTCCAAACAGCGTATCGTTTCGTGCAACATCCGGGCTTATCTATTATTTTTTTGAGCCTGGTGATGAACGTTTTGGTGTTGCCGTTGTACAGACGTGCTGATGCCATGCAGGAAGCTGCAAGAGATATAGATGCAAAACTGCGTGACGGCGTTGCACACATCAAAAAGACGTTCAGCGGCGACGAGAAAATGATGATTTTGCAGGCCTACTATCGGCAGAACAATTATAAGCCTACCGATGCATTGAATGGTTCGGTATCGCTGCTGTTGGAAATCCCGTTCTTTATGGCTGCATATCAGTTCTTGTCTCATCTGGAAGTGTTGCAAAACACGTCGTTTGGTCCGATTGCAAATCTGGGTGCGCCGGACGGCTTGCTGGTGATCGGCGGTCTCACGATCAACGTGTTGCCGATATTGATGACGCTGATCAATGTCATTGCCAGTGCGATTTATTTGAAGGGGTTCCCGCTGAAAACCAAGATCCAGTTGTATGGCATTGCGGCGTTCTTTTTGGTGTTTTTGTATACGTCGCCGTCCGGCCTTGTGTTTTACTGGACGCTCAACAATGTGTTCTCCTTGGTGAAAAACCTGTTCTACAAAATTCAAAACCCACAACGCGTTGTGTTGATCCTGACATCGCTGTTCGGTGCGCTGATCATCGTGTACGGCGGCTTTTTCTTCCATGCGACTTCGTTGCGCCGCAAGGTGCTGTTGATGTTGCTGGGCGTTGCATTGCAACTGCCTGCTTTGATTGTGTTTCTCAAAAGCAAAATTCGGCTGCCGCAGGCGAAAACTCCTGCTGTTCACAATCGCAAGATGTTTGTGATTGGCGTATTGTTCCTCACCGTGCTGGTGGGCTTGTTGATTCCGTCCACCTACATCGCGGCATCTCCGCAGGAGTTTGTGGATATTACATACTATCACAATCCACTGTGGTATTTGGTCAGCAGTGCAAGTATGGCGGTGGGCACATTTCTGGTATGGGCAGGTGTGTTTTATTGGCTGGCAAGTGAAAAAGGCAAGGTGCTGTTTGATCGCTTGGTATGGGTGGCTTGCGGCTTGATGGTGGTCAACTATATGTTTTTTGGCACCAAACTGGGTAACCTGTCTTCCACTTTGCAGTATGATACCGGTTTGGGATTCCCCAAACCGGAACAATGGCTCAACCCGATTGTGCTGGTGTTGGCCGCAGTGGTGTTGTGGTTGGTTGTGGTAAAATGGAGAAAACTTGTGTTTTCCGTGCTGTTGACTGCAACAGTGGCTTGCGGCGTGATGGTCGGCATGAACGTGGTCGGCATACAACGGCCTTTATCCGAGGTGAGAGTGGTACAAACAGGTGTCAAAGCCAATTTCAACCTGAGCACCGAGGGTAAAAATATTGTGGTTCTTTTCCTCGATCGAGCCATGAATGAGTATTTTCCGTATCACTTAGCGGAAAAACTGGAACTGGCAAGACAGTTTGGCGGCTTTGTCAACTATACCAACACGATTTCATTTGCAGGCGCGACCAACTTTGCAGTGCCTGCGCTGGTAGGTGGGTATGAATATACCCCTGTTGAGATCAACAAACGCGATACCGAAACGTTGGTTTCCAAACAGAACGAAGCACTCAAAGTGATGCCGAGTATTTTTGCGGAAAACGGATATGACGTTACGGTGTGTGATCCGCCGTACGCAAACTATGCGTGGAATGCGGACATCTCCATCTATAAAGGTATGGAAAATGTGAAAGGCTATGTGACCAAAGGCGCTTTCACCGAGGTGGACAATAAAGCGGCGGAAATCAACAGTAACCATCGCAATTTCTTCTGTTTCAGTTTGATGAAAACGATGCCGGTCGTGATGCAGTATGCGATGTATAACGAGGGGTCGTACAATCAGGCGAAGATGGTTGGCGAAGAAATGATATATACGTCTCAGACCCCCATCGATCAGAACCAGTCTGAGGGTATCCGCAAGAAGTTTATGGACTCCTATAACGTGCTTACCAATCTGTCGAATATCACCAATATTACTCAAGGGGAACAGGACACCTTCTTGTTTATGGCGAATGATACTACGCATGAGCCGATGTTGCTGTCGTTACCGGATTACAAGCCTGCTATGGTGGTCAACAACATGGAAGAAGAGCAACAAAATCCTCACACGTCCACCTTTGACGGCAGAACACTGGAGATTGAAAATTATAATCAGATGATTCACTATCATACAGGTATGGCTACCATGCTGGAACTCGGCAAGTGGTTCGATTATCTGCGTGAGCAGGGTGTGTATGACAACACCAAGATTATTATCGTCGCGGACCACGGTCGTGATTTGGGACATTTTCAGGATGAACTGTACGATGGTTCGCATAATGTGGAAGAGTATATGCCGCTGTTGTTGGTGAAAGATTTTGGCAGAGAAGATGAACCGGTGGAGTACGATTCCACCTTTATGACCAATGCAGACGTGCCGACACTGGCTTGCCAAGATGCGATTGAAAACCCTGTCAATCCGTATACCGGCAAACCTATCAACGACGATGAGAAGTATGCGCATCCGCAGTATGTGATGAAGTCCTACGAATGGGAAACTACCGGTACTGCGCAGAATACCACTTTCCCGGAGTCGCTGTGGTCGCGGGTGGATGCGAACGGAAACGTGTGGAACCGGGGGAGCTGGGAACATTATCCGGAAGCAGTGGTGCTCAAAGAGTATAAATTCCCGAATTGAGAAACTTCC
>JAZRQN010000118.1:0-16908 GCA_045649855.1 Acutalibacteraceae bacterium
TTTTGCTGTCAGTGAGCAAAATGCGCAGATACATAACGGCAAAATCGCGGTCACCCTAAAGGGTGACGAGCTTCAACTCACCTACTTGCACAAATAAAAACAGAGCACAGCAAATGCTGTGCTCTGTTTTTATGGTCCGAGTGACAGGAGTCGAACCTGCGGCCTCTTGAACCCCATTCAAGCGCGCTACCAATCTGCGCTACACCCGGATATGAATTTCGTGCGTGAATGAGTATAGCACATACTTTTCATAAAATCAAGTAAAATTTTCGTTTTTTCAAAAAAAAGAAACGAAACCATCAAAACCAACCTGTTTCGGTCGTTTTCAGGTCCAATACATAAAAAAATCGCCCGTCTTTCGACAGGCGGTTTTTTTATGCACTGAATTACTGTTCGCCGCGCATCTGAGCGAAGCACTCGCTGCAGTACACCGGACGATCTTCACGGGGCTGGTAGGGAACTTTCGCTTCCTTGCCGCAATTCGCACAGATCGCAGTGAACATTTCGCGGGCAGGTCTGCCGGCATTCTTGCGCGCGTCGCGGCAAGCTTTGCAGCGCTGGGGCTCATTGGTGAAGCCTTTTTCAGCATAGAACTCCTGCTCACCGGCGGTGAACACGAATTCATTTCCGCATTCTTTGCAGACCAGAGTCTTGTCTTCGTACATTGGATCTAACCTCGCTTGTTTTTATTTGCCCTGCGACGAATCAACCGACCATTCATTCCAACGTTCTGATTAAGATGTCCGAGCATATGCAAACGGCCATTTGCCGTCATTGCCTTGATAAACCGTCTTTGGACAGTTTTTGCCGCGCACGCTGCAATGCGTTATCCACGGCTTTTTCGGTGATCGCAAGCGCTTGCGCGATCTCCTTGTAGCGTTTGCCTGCCAAATGAGCAGTCAACACGCGGTATTCCAGCGTCGTCAGTTTTTCGCGCAAACCGCGAACCAACCGCTGTGCCTCTTCTTGTGCGATAACCAAGGATATCGGATCGGCTTGTCCCGCATCGGGGATCGCGGATAACACCTCGCCCGTTTCGGACAACTCCGCATCGCCCGTCGGCAACAACCGTCTCACCAGCGACACCATCCGATTGCGCACACACGTGCCGGCAAACGCGGAAAACGAGCCGCCGTCGTCCCGATACGCATATACCGCACCGAACAATCCCAACAGCCCCTCCTGCAACAGATCTTCTGTTTCCAGACCGGGAACGCGTTGATAACGCAACGCGATCGCACGCATCATCGGTGCCATGCGCTGTGCCAACAAATCAAACGCTTCGCTGTTGCCTTCAGCGGCCAGCAACGCCAGCGCCGCATCGCTCTTGGTATCCAAAGGCGAAAACGCTTTTTCTTGCACACTATCACCTCGAGCACCTTCGCACATATATCAAAGTTTACAATACAATTATTTTTTTGTCAACAGTTTTTTTAAAAATATTGTTTGTGTTAGACAAAATATTACATTTTGGGTATATTTTTTTGTTATTTTAGACAAAATCTGTCCCACGTTTTAGGTGGTTATGCGAACGCACACAGCGATTCAAAAAAATCCGTGCGGTAAAACCGCACGGATGTTTGCATTTATGCCGAAAAACTGCCACTGTATACCGTGATCTTTTCACCGGTGCCGATACGCACGACGATATCCACCGTTGCACCATCCACCTGTGCCATATCCGCGATCACCTGTTCATCAAACGCATCGGACAGGCTGTAAGTGTAACTCTTCGCGCGATCGATCTTGCACCATTCGGTGTGCAGTTCGCCGCCATCTTTATCTTTGAACATCAAACGCACATCCGAAACGAAGTAGTTGGAACTGACAACACCGCTCTTCAAATCGGAGAACACCAAGTCGTTTTCGGGGATGGAGTATCCCAAAATCTCCACTTGCGATGCTTCCACTTCTCCCTCGCCGATGAATTCCGCGAAGGTGAAAGGAATATAGTTTTTATCGTACAATTCTTTGAACGTGATCTCCTTGTCCACGTTGCCCTGTTGCATCAATTCACCGTTTTTCTCGGTTGCGAGAGGGGTAACACCTTTCGTGGCGGTCTGATCCATATAACACACGGTGCTCAACTCACCGTCGATGTTGCCGTCCGCATCATACACCACGTTCGGCTTGGTGGAAACCATCTGCACATGACCCGTTTCGTCATAGTGTACCATACCGTCCGCCGGCTGCCACAACGCATACGACTGATACATGATCTGCTCGCCGTTTTGCTGACAGATTTCACGCGTGTCGACGTTGTTGAACTCTTTCATAGTGGTATCGTATTCATACGGTCCGAGTTTGATACAACCCTGCGCTTCTGTCATGGTGATGGTGGACAGGAAGGTGGTGTTGTTGATCACCCTCGCCCACGCCCAACCTGCGCCAACGGAGCACTGATTGCCGATGATGTTCGCAAACTCCTGATCTTCACCCGTAACGGTAATCACACCGGTTTTGCTGTCATAGTACTTCATAATCCGATACAAGTTGCCGTAACTGCCCGTAACATACGGCAGACCGGCATACGCCACGCCCTCTTCACGGGTGGCAGTCAAACCGGACGTTTTATATTGAAACGTGAAATCTTTATCAGGCGTCCACGGAAACTCCAACTGCAACTTGAAATAATCCAAGCAAAGCTGACGAAGCTCCTCCACCGACATATCCGCATTTGCGATCGGGAGCGCATCGATTTGTTCTTCCAACAGCGGTGCCTTGATCAACACGTTTTCCTGCTCTGCGGGAGGTGTCTGTGCCGCAGGCTTCTGTTTACAAGCCGTACAACCAAGCAGTAACACCACAGACGTCAGCAGTGCAACGATTTTTCTCATTTCCGATTCCTCCAATATCATTTTCGGGTTTGAATGCTTTGGCTATGATTGTATCACGCGATATCCTCTTTTCACAACCGATATTCCGATGAGAAAAGTTGGATTTCCTATGAAAACTCGAAAAACCGTATGTTTTTTTGTGTTTTTGTATCGTTTCTTCTAAAAAAGCGCCACCGAGTGTTGACATTCTTGCTTTTTTATATTAAAGTAGTAAAATATTGTAAGTAATACCTTATAAAGGGGATTTAATCATGGAAAACACAGCAAAGACTATGGAAAAAATCGTCGCCTTGTGTAAGAACCGCGGCTTTATCTTCGCAGGTTCTGAAATTTACGGCGGTCTTGCCAACACCTGGGACTACGGTCCGCTCGGTGTGGAACTGAAAAACAACGTCAAAAAAGCATGGTGGAAGAAATTCGTGCAGGAGAACCCCTACAACGTGGGTCTCGATGCCGCCATCCTGATGAATCCTCAGACCTGGGTTGCCTCCGGCCATCTGGCAGGCTTCTCCGATCCGCTGATGGACTGTAAAGAATGTAAAGAGCGTTTCCGCGCCGACAAACTCATCGAAGATTGGTGCCAGGAAAACAGCTTTGAACTTCCCAAACCGATTGATGCCTTTTCTCAAGCGGAAATGAAAGAGTTTGTGGAAGAACACAACATTCCCTGCCCCACCTGCGGCAAACATAACTTCACCGACATCCGTCAGTTCAACCTGATGTTCAAAACGTTCCAGGGCGTTACCGAGGATGCGAAAAACACCGTATACCTCCGCCCCGAAACCGCGCAGGGTATCTTCACCAACTTCGTGAACGTGCAGCGCACCACCCGTAAGAAACTGCCTTTCGGTATCGGTCAGATCGGTAAATCGTTCCGTAACGAAATCACCCCCGGCAACTTCATCTTCCGTGTGCGTGAATTCGAGCAGATGGAACTGGAATTTTTCTGCAAACCCGGCACCGACCTTGAGTGGTTCAGCTATTGGCGTGAATTCTGCCATCAGTGGTTGCTCGCAATCGGTCTCAAAGACGAGAACCTGCGCCTGCGCGACCACGATCCGGAAGAACTGTGCTTCTATTCCAAAGCGACCACCGACTTTGAGTTCCTGTTCCCGTTCGGTTGGGGCGAACTGTGGGGCGTGGCGGATCGTACCGACTACGACCTGACCCAGCACCAGAACACCTCCGGCAAGGATCTCACCTACTTCGATCAGGAGACCAACGAGCACTACATCCCCTACGTCATCGAACCCAGTCTCGGCGTTGAGCGCAGTGTGCTCGCCGTTCTCTGCGATGCGTATGACGAAGAGGTTGTGGATGCCGAGAAGAACGATACCCGCGTGGTGATGCGCCTGCATCCTGCTCTGGCACCTTTCAAAGCCGCTGTTCTGCCGCTTTCCAAGAAACTGGCGCCCAAAGCGCAGGAAATCTATGCGGAACTCGCCAAAGACTTTATGGTGGATTATGACGATGCCGGCTCTATCGGCAAACGCTATCGCCGTGAAGACGAAGTGGGTACTCCTTTCTGCATCACCGTTGACTTTGAAACGGTGGGCGACGAAAACACTCCTGCCGACAACTGCGTAACCGTGCGTGAGCGCGATTCCATGGAGCAGGTTCGTGTGCCGATTGCCGAACTGAAGGCATACCTCACCGAAAAGATCGCATTCTAATCTGTATATAATATTAAAAGCGACTGACAAAAACTGTCAGTCGCTTTTGTTTTGTCGCTCTTTGTCGATAAAATAAAAACACCCGAAACCAATCGGTTTCGGGTGGAAACAACAAATCATTACGGCATCGGGAACAAGGAGGATGCGTTCAATTCAGGATCGCCAAAGGGATCATCGACTGCAATATTTTCGGAGAACATATAACGCAGCGAAGTAACCTCGGGGGAAACATATTCTTTCTTCATATCGAAAATCCCTCTTTCCGGAAGATTAATCAAAAAGGCATTCTTGACGAATACACAAATATTCACATTTAAGAGTATAGCATACTCTTTCTTAAAAAGCAAGTGTTTTTTTGGGAAATTTTCCGTTCCTTTTCTACTTCCTCAACGCGCGGAAAAACTGCTTGAGTTGTGCACTGCATTCCGCTTGACAAATGCCGCAAGTACAAGCAGGTTTGTGGTTGAACGGCATAGAAAACAAATCGGTAACAGAACCGCAACATCCTGCTTTCGGGTCGCTCGTACCGACGTATACGTGATCGATGCGCGCGTTGATGATCGCGCCTGCACACATCGGGCACGGCTCTAACGTTACATACAGATCACATCCGCTCAGACGCCAACCGCCAAGCGTTTGACACGCTGCGTGTATCGCCTCGATTTCAGCGTGAGCGAGCGCGTTTTTATCCTTTTCACGACGGTTGCGACCGGTGCCGACTACCGTGCCGTCTTTGACGATCACAGCACCAACAGGCACCTCGCCTTCGGCGGCGGCTTCCTCTGCCAGCGCCAAAGCCATTTTCATATACGTCTCATGCACAGCACTCACCTCAACTCAAAGCCGCTGCCAGCGCAAGCAACACGTTCAACACGATCATGATCGTGCCGAATATCATCAGCGGCGACGTCCAGAATACAGCCACGGTTTTGATCCTCGGTCTTTGCAAAGGTGCAAACCGACGGAAAACGGGAGAACCGTTCAAAGCACAAATAATCGCAGTCGCCAGTCCGACGATGCCCAGCGGATACCACGTGTTCACGTACAATATAGCTGCTTGTTCCTCTTCCAAGTGCATCGAAAAATATTCCAAAAACAGCGTAAATGCGTTATTGCCAAAATGTATCAGCACCGCCAACCAGATGTTGCCGAGACTCACGGTAATATATCCGAGCACCAAACCGACCACGCACGCAAATACGCTTTGGCTGATGCCGCCGTGAATCCAACCAAACAACAGCGCGGACACGATCACCGCAAACCACTCGCCGTATTTACGCAAAGTTCCCAGCACGCATACGCGGAACACCAATTCTTCCAGCAGGGCAGGCAACGCCGCAAATACCAGCACGTTAAGCCACAGGCTCTGCGGTGTACCCACGAGGTAGCTCGTTCCTCCGGACTGCGAAATGCCCTTTTCTTGCAAGGCACTTCCGACGATGCCCGCCAGAACGGTCGCAACAAAGCAAACGCCCATACCGATCACAAGCGCGGCTATCCCCGTGCCAAATCGCACGCGTTTGGCGGAAGTCAGTTTATGCGGCAGGCGACGAAACAATGTGCAACACAGCAATACGGGTGCACCCATAGCAACGACATATATCGCGGCGTACACCAACAAAAACGTAGTATTGCCCAGCCCGAAATCGTCATACTGTAACGATTCTGCCGACAAAACACCGGCAAACGTCAGCGCCAACTGCATGATCGGAAACACAAAATTCAGACCGCAAAGAACTGCAATCAACAGACCGCCGATAAAATTGCCGTCATCGCGCAAATCCTCCCGTTGTGCGGGAGAAAGCGT
Source organism: Acutalibacteraceae bacterium (assembly GCA_045649855.1). GTDB lineage: Bacteria > Bacillota > Clostridia > Oscillospirales > Acutalibacteraceae > URNF01. Next base: position 6,318 of record JAZRQN010000118.1, read on the forward strand.
TACACGAGGTCCGAACAATCGCATTACATAACCTCCGGCGTTTCGATCTTGAGCAGGGTCAGCGCATTACGCAGAGTGATGCGAGTCGCATCGCACAACGCCAGACGCGCCATCATCAGACCCGTATCCTCACCCTTCACGCGGCAAGTGTTGTAGAACTTGTGGAACAGTGTCGCCAATTCCATACAATAACGGGTGATGCGCGCAGGCTCATATTCTTTTGCCGCTTCAACGATCTCTTTGCTGAAGCCGGAAATGTAGCGGATGAGTTCGCGCTCTTCGGGCGTGGACAACGCCGCAAGATCAGCCGCAGACAGATCGAGGGTAACACCCTCTTCCTGCATTTTGCGGAAAATGGAGCAGATGCGCGCGTGCGCATACTGCACGTAATAAACAGGGTTGGAAGAAGACTGCTCGATAGCCAGATCGAGGTCAAAGTCCATACGAGTGCCTGCTTCACGCAGGATGAAGAAGAAGCGTGCCGCATCCGCAGGAATCTCATCCAGCAGATCCACCAGTTGAATAGCTTTACCGGTACGTTTAGACATACGCACCACTTCGCCGTCGCGCATCAAACGCACCAACTGGATGAGCACCACTTTCAGTTTATCGCCATCCAGACCAATGGCATCCATGGCACCTTTCATACGTGCCACGTGGCCGTGGTGGTCAGCACCCCACACGTCAATGCATGTGTCAAAGCCGCGCAGGAATTTGTTGCGATGATACGCAATATCCGCGGCAAAATAGGTCGGATTGCCGTTGGCTCTGATGAGCACGTCGTCTTTGAGTTCGAGTTTTTCGATCTCAGCATCGGTTTTGCCTGCGGCGCGGAATTTCTCAGTCAGGATCTCCGCATTTTTGTACCACAACGCACCGTCTTTTTCGTAGGTAAGACCGTTTTTGGTCAGAATGTCGATAACCTCGCGCACCTCACCGCTTTCATGCAGACGGGATTCGCGGAACCACTCGTCATATACGATGCGGTAGGTGTCCATATCTTTGTGCATCTTATCGATGTTCTTGGGTAACGCAAATTCGACCAAAGCTGCACGGCGAGTCTCGCTCTCCGCTTCCACGAACTTGTCGCCGTTTTCAGCGGCAAAGTTTTTGGCGTGCTCTTTGATATCATCGCCCTGGTACGCGTCTTCGGGCATCGGAACGGCTTCCTCGCCCTTGAACAACTGCAGATACCGCACCTCGAGAGAGGTCGCAAATTTTTCAATCTGGTTGCCCGCGTCATTGATGTAGAATTCGCGCCATACGTCGTAGCCTGCCGCATCCAGCACCGCCGCCAGACAGTCGCCGAGTGCGCCGCCGCGCGCGTTACCCATATGCATAGGACCGGTGGGGTTCGCGGATACGAATTCCACCATCACCTTTTTACCCTCGCCGTAATTCGAACGGCCGTAAGCGTCTTTCAGTTCGCAAACGTCGCTCACGATATCTGCATAATATGCAGGAGACAGGAAAAAGTTGATAAAACCGGGACCTGCAATCTCTACCTTTTCAAAATAGGTATCCGCAAGATCGAGGTGCGCCACCAACGCTTCCGCGATCTGACGAGGTGCTTTGCGGAACGCACGCGCAGACACCATCGCCGCATTGACGGCAAGGTCGCCGTGTGCACGATCGCCGGGGATTTCCACGGTGTAATCAGGCATCTCCGCTTGCGGCAAACTGCCGTCCGCTTGAGCGGTGGAAATCGCGTCCGCGATGCGCTCTCTCAAAATATTTTCGGCTTTGTTAACGATTTGAGACATATATAACATCCTTTCGGGAATTTTCAACGATTGACTTTGATATGTAGATCCTGTCGCGACATCATACTGCCCTCGACATCCAAGGTGTAAGAAAGGTCCAGCGTACCGCCGCCAAGGCACAGATCCTGTTGCATCCGATCACAAAACACGCCGAGCATCAGGCTGCCCACAGGGGTCGCATAACTGCACATATGGCGTTTTTGATATTCCATCACCAACATACCTGCCGCCGCACCTCGTCGGGTGAGCGTTACTTTGTTTGGCTGTATCCGCAAGGTGGTCAGCGTGCCGTCCATACCGGTTGCCGCCGACTCCCGATAGCTGAGCGTAAAACCGTCAACTTCTTCGTGCATCAGCGCTTCGGTGGTCAATTCCACCGTGTCGCTTTGTCCGTCCACGTGCTGTACGCCGATGACGGTGATCATCACCCTCACGTGTGCGCCCTCCTTTATTACATAGATATTAGGAATATATCACAATTATAAGAAAAGTGCAACCCTTTTTTAAAACAAAACGACCGTCCAAACGGACGGTCGTTTTGCTCTTCTACGAAAACCCAAACAGTGAATTGCCGGTTTTCCGGCGTATCGAATCGGCTCAGCGGAAGATAGTATCAAGAACCATTACTTTTTCCGGAAAGACATGCAGTCGGTGCACTGATCCATCGTGGGGTTACCCTCGTGGGTGCCCACGGTGATGCGATCGAGTGCGCAGTATTCACCACAAGAACTATGGTTAGCGCACTGGGTTACATGACATTCAATACACTTATTCTCCTTGGAACATTCCATGGTAGCGGCCTCCTTTCTCGGAACTGGAACACCGATAGCGCTCCTTCGAGCGTGTGTCGGTAAGAAGGGTTTTCGCCCTCCCGATGACAGGATCCGCACCTGTCATCGGTACGAATGCTGTCCCCTTTAGAATGTCCGCAAAGACCGCTCTTATACATCAAATATCGCTCAGTTTTCCGAACGCATACCCCATTTCTTTCCATTTTGTCAGCAGTTCATCCAAAATTTCACAATTTGTACGGGAGGTGCTGTGTAACAGCACCACTGCACCCGGATGCACACGCGGCAACAACTTGGAAAACGCCGCATCCGCCGTCGGCTGATCGTCCACATACCAATCCACATACGCAAGACTCCAGAAAAATGTCTTGTACCCCATTTCGCTCGCCATTTTCAAGTTTTGCGTGCTGTATTTGCCCTGCGGCGGTCGGTATAATTTGGGCATCTGTTCCCCTGTGATTTCGGTGTATTTCACTTCCAATTCAGACAGCTCGGATGTAAATCCGTCCTTGGTGCTGATAGCAGACATATCGGGGTGTCCATAGGTGTGATTGCCCACCGTATGACCCTCTGAAACCATCCGTTTTACCAGTTCGGGATTTTGTTCCATAAAATGCCCCACCACGAAGAAGGTCGCGGATACACCGTGTTTTTTGAGAGTGTCCAATATCGGTGCCGTATACCCGTTGTCATACCCTGCATCGAAGGTGAGATAGAGCACCTTTTTGGAGGTATCTCCTATATAATAGGCATTATACTGTTTTAAAAATTCCGCCGACGCATTGCCGATCGGCGATTTCCCGTTTTCGCCAAAATGCAAGCCCCAGTTGGTGTTGACAGCGGCTACCGCCATGGAAACACCCGTTTTCATACGGGTAACACTCACCATACACAAAACCACCGCCACACACGCCGCCACCGCGGTCAGAATATGACGGCGTCGAATGATCCAATACATACACATCCCCCTTTGTAGAAATATATGACCGTATACTACCAAAAATCACTTGACTTTTTTTGTAGAAAGTTGTATAGTGATGTTGCAAAAATTGCATAGAAAAAACAAGGGGTGCTGACTGTGCGTCGGCTGAGAGCGGATACAGATATCCGAAACCCTAAACCTGATCCGGATAATACCGGCGGAGGGATCGTTTTTAGAGTACGGACTATCCGTGCCACGTTATCACCTTTCGTCATCCGGCGGGAGGTTTTTTTGTGCGCAAAAAAAAGGAGAAATTGCCATGAAAAACAAAACCGTCCGTCTCACCGAAAGTGCCATTATGCTGGCGCTTGCAACCGTCCTGAGCATTCTGCCCATCCTCGATCTGCCGTACGGCGGCAGCATCACGCTGTGCAGTATGCTGCCCATCTGTATCATCGCGTATCGACACGGTGTACCGTGGGGTCTGTTCACCGGCGCCGTATACGGTCTTTTGCAGATGTTCCTCGGCATGAAAAACGTGATGTACTTCACCACACCACTGTCGGTCATTGCCGTCATCCTGCTGGATTATATCCTGGCGTTCACCGCCATCGGTCTGACAGGCATCTTCAAACCCGTTGTGAAAAAGCAATCGGCGGCAATGGCTTGCGGTGCTTTTATCGCTTGTCTGGTGCGGTATCTGTTTCACGTTGTGGCAGGCGCTACCGTGTGGGCAGGTCTGTCCATCCCCTCCGGCGCGGCTCTCGCCTATTCGTTGGCATATAACGCTACATATATGTTGCCCGAAACGGTCGTGTTGTTGCTGGGCGTTTCGCTGATCGCAGGCGTGCTGGATTTTCGCAATGCGCATATCAGCCGTATCACAGGCGAAAACGGTACGTTCGATTGGCTGACAGCGGCAAGCGGTCTGTCGGTAGTTGCAACCCTCATTTTAGACGTTCGCCTGATTTTCACCGCCCTGCAGGATGCCGATACGGGTGAGTTTATCATCACGGGTCTGGCACAAGTGGATTGGATGTCAGTGGGAATCATCACCGCCATCGGCGCCGCTTTGACCACGATGTTTGTCGTAATTCGTCGTCTCAAAAAATAATGCTTGCAAAATCCATATGCATCCTCTATAATAATCGTATACACATTTTCGGAAAGGATGCGCGGATATGAAAAAGACTTACGATTCCCCCACTCTGGATATTAGCGAATTCCGTATCCCTGTCGCGTTTGCTGCTGTGAGCGCTTTAACTCCTGATGTTGAGTACGACGACCTGAACGGTTGGTCTCCCATCGTGCCGCCGCACCACTAATCTTAAGTAAAAAGCCTTCAAGTTCTATTGGACTTGAAGGCTTTTTTTATGTCAATCGCTCACATCTTTGCATATTGTAGGAAAGAAAGGAGCGGTTTTATGGAAGTATTACGGATTGAAAACGTTGCACACACCTATCAGGCAAAGAACGGCGAAGTTACCGCTCTGGAAAACATCAGTTTTTCCATGCAACAAGGCGATTTTTACAGCCTTGTCGGACCGAGCGGTTGTGGAAAATCTACCCTTCTTTCCATTATAGCAGGCTTGCTCACCCCCTCGCGCGGTCGCGTGCTGATTGGTGGCGAAGAGGTGAAAGGCATTTCGCCGCGCATCGGCTATATGTTGCAAAAAGACAACCTGCTGGAGTGGCGCACCATCCGTCAAAACGTGTTATTCGGACCGGAATTGCGCAAAAACATCACGCAGGAGACCCTGGCACACGTAGACCGTCTGCTCAAAACCTACGGACTGTACGAATTCAAGGATAAATACCCCTCGCAGATCTCGGGCGGTATGCGCCAGCGCGCCTCGCTCATCCGCACACTGGCGGTACGCCCCGACATTTTGTTGTTGGACGAAGCGTTTTCCGCACTGGATTATCAAACACGGCTGACCGTTACCGAAGATGTGTATCGCATCTTAAAACAGGAACGCGTAACCACCTTGATGGTAACGCACGACATTCCCGAATGCATCAGTATGAGTGACGTCGTGGTGATGTTGACCGCGCGTCCTGCCACCATCGAAGAACTGCTGCCCATACGCTTTGAGCTGGAAACAAGAACGCCGCTTTCTTGTCGTAACACACCGCAATTTTCCGTCTATTTTGACCACATCTGGAAAGAGTTGGAGCGCTATGCCTAAAAAGAACACGAACTTAACTTCTGCACGGCGGCAGTATCTGCGGTCGGTGCAGGCGCGCAAACGGCATATTTTAGTGTGCCAAGTAGGCATTCTGTTTCTGCTCATTACCGCGTGGGAACTCTCCGCCCGAATCGGTTTGATCGACAGTTTCATTTTCAGTCAACCATCCCGTATTCTGGAAACCTACTTCAATATGGCTCAAAACGATCTGCTCACCCACATCGGCGTTACGGTCTTTGAAACGCTGACGGGATTTTTGCTGGGCGCGGTTTGCGGTACCGTTCTCGCAATCATACTGTGGTGGAGTCCGTTTGTTGCCAAAGTGAGTGAGCCGTACCTGGTCGTGCTCAACTCCCTGCCCAAAATTGCACTGGGTCCCATCATTATCATCATCGCAGGTGCAGGCACCAAAGCAATCGTGGTGATGGCGCTCGCTATCTCGCTCATTGTTACCGTGCTGGAAATGCTGAACGGATTCATCCGAACCGATGCCGAACTGCTCCGCATGGCAGAAACGTTCGGCGCGAAGCGGTGGCAACTGTTCACCAAAATCGTATTCCCTTACAACATCGCCACCCTGTTCAACTCTTTAAAAATCAACATCGGTCTGTCCTTGGTGGGTGTGATCGCAGGCGAGTTTCTGGTATCCAAAGCAGGACTCGGATACCTGATCGTATACGGCGGTCAGGTGTTCAAACTGGATCTGGTCATGGCCAGCGTCATCATTCTTTCGGTGGTGGCGGCGTTGATGTATGAAATGGTTTGTCTGCTGCAAAAACTGATCACGCGTCATCTCTCGCACACCTAAATTCATCCTGAAGGAGTCTATATATGAAATTACTGATTCGCTTGCTTGCCGTCCTCACGGCTCTTACAGTTTTACTGCTGCCTGCCGGCTGTGCCAAAAAAGATACAGCCTTACAAACGGTACGGGTATGTGAAGTTACCCACTCCATTTTTTATGCACCGCAATACGCCGCCATCGCGCTCGGCTTTTTTGAAGAAGAAGGCATTGAAATCGAACTGTCCAACGGGCAGGGCGCAGACGCGGTGATGTCCGCCGTGTTGTCCGGCAATATCGACATCGGCTTTGCAGGTCCCGAAGCTGCGGTATACGTATATAACGAGGGTAAAAGCGACTACACGCAGGTGTTCGCACAGATCACCCAACGCGACGGTTCGTTTTTAGTCGCCCGTGAAGCAAACCCTGATTTTAAATGGACCGATCTTCAAGGCGCACACGTACTGCCCGGTCGCAAAGGCGGCGTGCCGTATATGACCTTGGAATACGTCCTGCGCCAAAACGGGCTGGATCCCACCACCGACGTCAATCTGGACACCAGCGTACAATACGCCCTGATGACCGCCGCTTTCACAGCAGGCACGGGCGACTATTTCACCTGTTTTGAGCCCACAGCATCCATGCTGGAAGCGGAAGGAAAAGGCTACATCGTCGCCGCTGTCGGAGACGGTGCAGGCGATATTCCCTACACCGCTTATTTCGCCAAAAAGAGCTATTTGGAGGAAAACAGCGATCTGATCGCCGCTTTCACGCGTGCGGTATACAAAGGACAGCAATGGGTACAGTCGCACACCGCTGCTGAAATTGCACAAACGGTTGCGGAATTCTTCCCCGACACTTCTCTCGAACTGCTGACCGCCTCCGCGCAGTCGTATATTGATATCGGCGCATGGTGTGATACGCCCGTAATGAGCGAGGATTCGTTCAACCGCTTACAGCAGGTCATGCGCGAAGCAGGCGAACTGACCCAAACAGCACCGTTTGACAAGGTCGTCAACAACAGTTTCGCACAAGAGGTTCTCAATAAATAACAGTACTTCTGCTCGCCGCTCGAGGTTTTCGAGCGGCTTTTTTTATTACAAGAAGACAAAAAAACGATATTTTTACGCAAAAAAATGATATGCAAATTTACGTATGTTTTTTATAATGAAGACAGCAATGAAAACCAGTAGAATAAGGAGAGATGTCCGAATGAAACTTGGCGTTTTGACCGTTCCGTTGCAAGCACTGTCCGCAGAAGAAGCATTTAAATATTTGCACTCCCTCGGCGTGCAAACCGTAGAGTTGGGTACCGGTGGCTATACCAACGATAACCACTTGAAACCCGAAGTGTATCTGAACGACGATGCAAAAATCGAAGAATTCAAGGCGTTGCTCAAAAAATATGATCTCACGATCAGCGTGTTGTCCTGCCACGGCAACCCCGTGCACCCCGACAAAGCGATCGCCAAACAGTATCACGATGTATTCGTGGACACCTGCAAACTCGCACAGAAACTCGGCGTGGATACGGTGGTAACCTTCTCGGGTTGCCCCGGCGACTGCGCAGAGTCCAAACGTCCCAACTGGGTAACCTGCGCCTGGCCGTCCGACTACGGCGAGATTCTGGACTACCAGTGGAATGAAGTGCTCATCCCCTACTGGAAAGAGGCGTCTGCCATCGCAAAATCCTACGGTGTTACCCGCATCGCTTTTGAGATGCACCCCGGTTTTTGCGTATACAACCCCGAGACCTTGCTCCGTCTGCGTGAAGCAGTCGGCGACAGCATCGGCGCTAACTTCGATCCCAGCCACCTCATCTGGCAGGGTATGGATCCGGTCGCCGCGTTGCGCGAGCTGAAAGGTGCTGTGTATCATTTCCACGCGAAAGATACCAAAGTGGACAAATACAACGCCGCGAAAAACGGTGTGCTGGACACCAAGTCCTTCACCGATATGGCAGGCAGAAGCTGGGTATTCCGCACCATCGGCTACGGTTCCGATCTTGCGATGTGGAAAGATCTGATGTCCACCCTGAGCATCATCGGTTATGACCGCTCGGTGAGCATTGAACACGAAGACGGTCTGATGTCGGTCAAAGAAGGCTTGGAGAAAGCCATCGCGTTCCTCAAAGACATCATCATCACCGAAAAACCTGCCGATATGTGGTGGGCATAAAGAGGGCTTTACTATGGAAAAAATCAATCTGGTTATCGTCGGTTACGGCGGCATGGGCGGTTGGCACTCACGCCACGCACAGACCAGCGACGTCGTCAACCTTCTCGGTATCTATGATATTCTGCCTGAACGCCGTAAGGTTGCGGAGGATAACGGCATTTACGCCTACCCCACCTACGAAGCGGTCTTGGCAGATGAACGCGTTGATCTTATCACCGTTGCCATCCCCAACGATGTGCATAAAGATGTTGTGGTCAAAGCACTAAACGCCGGCAAAAACGTCATCTGCGAAAAGCCGGTGGCTATGAGTGTAGCAGAGCTGGACGAAATGATTGCGGCGGCTCAAAAGAACGACAAACTGTTCACCGTGCACCAAAACCGTCGTTGGGACGTTGACTATCTCGCAATGCAGCAAGTAGCTGACAGCGGCGAGATCGGTGAGGTTGTGAATATTGAATCCCGCATCCACGGCTCCCGCGGCATCCCGAGCGACTGGCGCGGCATCGCCAAATTCGGCGGCGGTATGTTATATGACTGGGGCATTCATCTCATTGATCAGGTGATGCTGGTGATCCCCGAAAAGATTGTCGATGTGTATTGTACCTTTGATCATATCACCAATGATGAGGTGGACGACGGCTTTAAGCTGACCATCACCTTTGAAAGTGGCAAGACCGCCTACGTAGAGGTAGGCACCTATAACTTTATCGCCATGCCGCGTTTTTATCTGCGCTGCCAAAAAGGTACCGCACTGATCACCGATTGGCGAGAAAACTGCAAAGTGGTTAAGTGCAAATACTGGCACGAAAACGATGTATTGCCGGTACAAACTGCCGCAGGTCTCACCAAAACGATGGCACCGCGCGATGAGATCACCACCGACAGCTATGAACTGCCGCAACCCGAATCGGACGTGCACGATTTCTATCGCAACGTTTGCAAAACCATTCGTGGTGAGGAAAAGCAGATCGTTACCCACGCACAGTTAAAACGTGTGATGCAGGTGATCGAAGCCGCTTTCCAATCGGTGGAAGAAGATAAAAAAATCTATTGCAACATCTGATAACAGTGAAAAAACGGCGTGTCAATCGACACGCCGTTTTTGTTTGTTCGCATATTGCAAAGGCGATACCCCCGTTTGCGTTTTAAACACTTTGAGGAAATTGGACAGCGAGGAAAACCCACTGGCAAAGCAAACCTCAGTCACCGAAAACACATCCGCTTTGAGCAACCGTTTGGCGTAGGCGATTTTCAGATCGGTCAGATACGCCGTGTAGGTGCGTCCGGTTTCCGCGCGGAATTTTTGACTGAAATACCCTGCGTGCAGATTGACCGCCGCGGCGGTGGCGGCGAGGGTTGGGTTATCCTTGAAATGCCGTTGCATATATGCGACAGCATTTTGTATATCCCCTCGCCCGATGCGCTCGCTGTTTTCGGCAGGCGGCAAACGGCGTAAAATACGGGACACAAATACCGAGAGCAAATGTACAAGAATATCCTCGCGATACACCTCTTTGCGGTCATATTCCGCTCGCATCAAACGGCACAGATCGACCAGCTCCGTAAACTCCTGCTCGGACAGGTATAAAACACTGCCGCCACCTGCATACACAGCAGATACCAATGCGCTCGGCAACAAACTCTCCTCAAACATCAAATTGTACAGTTCTAGATCCTCGCTCCCCGTTACACTGTGAAAATCCAGCGGAGACAACAAATATACACATCCTGCGCAAAGCGGATAATCCTGCCCGTTGAGCGTCTGTGTGCCGCTGCCGCCAACCACCAGTTCGATCTCCAAAAACTCGTGCCAATGCGGCGCAAAACGACCGCCAACCGTTTTATGTATACAAGAAAAATGTTGTTCTTCACCGATGTATTCTCCTGCAGTCAGCAGGACGGAAGTTTCTCGTTTCATACCATCACCGCCTATATTTTATTACAGTTTTTATATTTTTTCAATAAAA
>JAZRQN010000119.1:0-6868 GCA_045649855.1 Acutalibacteraceae bacterium
AAAATAAAATACATCATCAAAAAGCCGCTCGGTGCAAACACCGAGCGGCTTTTTCAAACGCAAAAAAGGACTACAACTTTCGTTGCAGTCGTGTTTTTAATAAGTACAGATTATTCGCCGGTGATACCGGAACGCTCCACGCTTTCCACGAACTGTTTCTGCAGAATCAGATACAGAATAACGGTCGGCAGGATGGAGAGCATCGTACCGGCAAGCTGCAAAGATTCGTTCAGCTTGTTGACATCGCTCGTACTGCCCGCAGGACCTTCCGTGTTAGCAGATGCGCCATACAACGCATTGAATCGTGCGTTGAATTTACGCAACTGCTGCGGCAACGTGTTGATGTTGTCCGCAAACAAGTTCAGGTCGGTGGTCTCATTCCAGTACCACACGAAGCTGAACAGCAAGCACAGAACGATAGCGCCGCTTGCGGCAGGCAATGCGATCTTGTAATAGATCTTGAACTTTCCTGCACCGTCCAACTCCGCCGCTTCGTCGAAGGAGATCGGATAGTTGCTGAAGAAAGAGAAGAAGATCAAGATGAAGATCGCACTACGCATACCTTGACCGAACGCCGCCGGCAGGAAGAAGGGCCAAACCGTTTTCAGCATACCATACTCGTAGAACATAGTATAACGCGGAATGGTCATAACCGAGGTCGGGATCATAAAGGTCGCGATGATGAACACCAGCCACATTTTCTTGAGCGGGAACTCGAAACGAGCCAAACCGAATGCGGCCAGAGAACATGCTACCAACTGCAGCACAGAAGGAACGATCGACATGAAGAAGGAAGTTCCAAAACTGCGCAAGAAGTCCAGCGTGTAATACGCCTGCTCAAAGTTACCGAAGTACAATTTGGTGGGAATCCAGAAAACGGACGGGTCGACCAAATCTTCGGGAGAGAACAGCGAGTTGATGATCATGTACAGAATGGGGTACAAGAACACGAACGCCAAACCAATCAAAACAAGGTAGATGAAAAAGGTTTTAATGAAACCGTTTTTCTCTTTGTTTCCAAGGAAGAACTGCTTGACTTTATTGATATCGAATTTTTTTGCACTCTTAATCATGTCTTCGCCTTCCTTCCAAAGAATTTAAAGATCAGCAACAATGCCAACAGCAACAGTGCAACCACAAGGAAATACACCCAAGCCATTGCGGAGGAATAGCTGTAAATCGTTTTGGGCGAACTGTTGAGGTTGTTACGGATCAACTTGTTTACACTGCCTTCGGAATAGTTGGCAATGTCGATGATGGTGTAAACGCCGCTGATCAAAATCATCGGAGAAAGGTGCGGAAGTGTGATCTTCCAGAACTTTTCCCAACCGCCGGCGCCGTCGATGGAAGCCGCTTCGTACAAATCGGTACCAACCGACTGCAAGCCGGCCAAGAAGATCAAGATCTGCACGCCGCAGAACCACAGAATCAACACCAGATTCTTCAACACGTATTGTGCAGGAGAAGCCAGCACCTCGGGCAAACTCGCCAAGAAATCAAAGATCAGAGGAGATTCCTGGGAGAAGTCAACCACGTATTTGCTGAGCAACTGGTTGATGGTGGGACCACTCATGATGATAACCGGCATAAAGAACGCACCGCGGAAAAACGCGCGGCCGTGGAATTTGCCGTTGAGCAACAACGCAATGAGCAAGGAGAACACCAGGATGATCGGCGTCATATAGCAGATCATCGTAACCTGTTCGGTCAGCGCCGTACGGAAATTGGTGGTCTCGTTCAACGCATAATTGTAGAAGTAGAAACCTCTCCATTCAAACTCCAAACCGGTGGGCAGAATGGTGATATGGTTGAGACTCAAAATGATTGCAAACACGATCGGGTATGCGATAAACACAAAGAAACCGAGAATCCACGGCGTCAGGAACGCATATCCCTTCAGCGCGTTGCGCTGTTGGAGGGACATGCCGCCTTGTCTTGCCTGCGCATCAATGATGTTGCGCTCAGCCTGTTTTCTCACGTCTGCCATCATTTGGTCCATCTCTTTGATGGTATCCTGCAGAACGTAACCCAGGTCAATCTTCTTGCCGGGATTTTTCTCTTTGTCCACCGCTTTTTGCGCTTTGGCGATAATGGCATTTGCCTTTGCTTGCGCTTTGGCAATGTCTTTTTCTGCCTTTGCTTGCGCTTTGGCGAGAGCTTTTTCTCTGTCTTTCTCGATTTTAGCCGCTTTTGCTTCAGCTTTCGCTTTAATCAAAGCCTCTTTCTCAGCAGCCTTAGCGGGGTCAGCTTTTTTCGCAGTTTTTTCAACTTTGACTTTATTATCCTGTTTCATCTAGCTTAACCCCCCATCGCGAAATTCAATCCCTCAACCGTAACATCGTCAACGGTTACTGCCTCGGAATTATAGTTGATGTAAATCTTAACACCGTTGTCATAGCTGACACGGACAACGCCTTCCGCCAACACCTTGTGTTCGGACATCTTAGCGCCTTCGACCTCTTTCAACGCGGAATTCACCATGTTGTAGGTCGATTCGATGATGCCTTCCCAGTCGGTGAAGTTCAGGGAGAAGTAGTCCACCATAGGCGTCTTGTTCAAGTCGCCGTTTTCCGCACCCATCACGAGGAAGGAGGGATATGCACCGTATTCAATCGATTTCAAGGTGCAAGCGGTGGTGTAGAAACCCTGGTTAGCATACGGAGCATAGTAGTTGATATGTCCTTTGAGCACAATCTGCAAGAACGGCACCGAGTCGCTCTCGAAGAGGTACTGGCTGTTCATCATCGGAATATCAAAATAGTCCGTGCAACTATCCCACATATACACATTAGGATTGTTCATCGCAATCTGTGCGCCGGATTTCTCTACCTTCTCAGCAGCGGTTTCCAGCATTTTGCGGGTAGTGGTGCGAACTGCCGTCTTGGATGCGTCCTGTTCATAGTGAGAATGCAGTTCAGAACCCAACTTCGGCAGATTCAAATTGAAGCCTTTCAGCTCAACAGTAGCCGTCTGCAGAGCAGACATCACGTTTCTCGGAGAAACCAGGTAGTTGATCGGGAACATAACCGTTTCATTCTTACGTTCATAACCGATCAACTCACGACCGATCGACTGAACAGCCAGATAAGAAGTCTTACCCTGCGCTTCGGTGAAGGTCATGGTTTTTGCCTGCAGGTAGAAATTACCGCCGGCATTGATGACGCTGTCGCGCAGAGCTTCCAGATCGGACATCGAACCGACAGTAGCCTGCGTTTTGTAGCTGCCGTATGTGCTGCCGTTCACGCCGCCGCTCTGCCAGCCGGTCATAACCATCGTCAGGTTTTTAATACCTTTTTCTGCCAGAGAACTCTGCATCTGCAAAGCCTGTTCGGTAGTGGTGAAAGTCTGCACACCGTCAAAGATGAAGCCTTTTTTCACATCAGAACCGAGCACTTCCAAACGCAACGGGATCTGCTCTTCATACGTCTTGGCAACATCTGCCAAAGTGCCGTTTTCTTCAAGCATACCACGGTAACGAATCGCCATACCGCTGTAGGACGCTTCGCCCTCGGACAAGAGGTACACCGAGATCTTTGCATTGAAGTTGTTGAGGGTGTCCTGCGGACGAATGATGTTATCATTCTTGTTCTTGGACACCGGCTGAGAGTAGGTCGAACGATACTCGAACACCGCACTCGCCCAGTTGTAAGGCGTGATCTCGCCCGCCAGAGCGGCACGGATAGAAACATATTCCTTACCGCCCTCGATGACCGTCATAGCCGCATACTGTTCAGCGCCGTGCACGATACCATATACGGGAATCGTAGCGCGGAACACATCGACCAAATAGTCGTCGGTACGTTTTGCCATCAAGCTGCTGACGGGGTTCAAAGCATCAAAGCCAACCACACCGCCATCTCTGCCGTACAACTTCGCATTGTAGTTGCTGTTGTTGTCGGTGTTGGCATCAAAGCGCATCAAAGCGCCGGAGCCATCGGGGATGAAGATGTAACCATCCATCTCGCCTTTCTGCGTACAGCCGAAGAACGGCAGCAGATAGATCTGAGACAGCATATAGCGAAGATTGCCTTTTTCGTCGATGTCATATTCATCGATGGTGTCTTTCAACACCTCAACCTCTAAATGGTCTTCCGCGAGAATGATTTGGAACTCGAAGTACAAACCGATATCATAGTTATCGGAAGTGCAGTAGAGAGTGTTGGTCTCCGGATCTGCCGTGTACGTATTCGCAAAACTCTCGTCAGACATACTGACCTGTTCAAGGCTGTTCTGGTTTCCCACGTCATAATACATGACCGTGAAAATGGAGTTTGCCATAGCGGCGTAAAAATCATTCAGGTCATCTACCGTATCGGTAGGCAACTCGCCCCAAACATAACCGCTTTTCTTGTCCACCAAACGGATGGAAGCACTTTCCTCGCGCAACCACAACTCAAAGTTGTCGTTTTCGAGCTGCTTCACAAAACCTTCGGTGGTCAAACGGTCAACCGCAATCGCAGTCGCTTCATAGTACTGTGTGTAACGGCTGGTGTTGATTTCCGCCGTGGAGGTGTCGGGGGTGATGAACTGAATCTTTTCACGTTTCGCCTGAACGGAAACACCCGCCAAAACACCGATTACCAGGAGCACGGACAGCGCCGCAAGTAAAGTATGTTTAATCTTAACCATGTTCGACACGATACCGCACCTCCTGAATAATTTCTTGGAAGAATGTAATGACCTGCACCCACAGCAAGTACAACACTGCAACCGCGATAACTGCGACCACCATGAAGAACAGGGTCAACAGTACGTTTTTCACCGTCTCACCAAACGAATAGTTGTGGGTTTCGGTAAGACCAATGAAGATCATCACCGCGCTCCAGACCAAAGCAATGGTCCAGGCGAAAGTGACCAAGAAGCCTTCGTTTTGGGTCAACACATAGGTAGAAGCCACCACGAAAGGCGTGATAACCAGATAGGGAGACAACGCATACGGCAACATGATAAACAGGTTGCGCAGCGAGCCTTCACCCTCATTGATAGAGGCCACCATGTAGTTGCCGATTACAAACAGCGCACAAACCACAAAGAAGATAATGCTCATGAACATAATCGGGGTTTCTTCAACAGCGGCAAAGCCGAAGATGAAGCCACGGAACACAGTGTCTGCCAGATATACGACGAATGCAATCAGGTACAGGAAAGCAGCGGAAGCCATAGAACCTGCCTGACCGCGTTTCAGATAGTAATAACCGTCAATGGGGTGCTTCAACATATAGCGGAAATACAAAATGTCGTGCAAGAAGCGTTTGCCCTTGGTTTTGGGAACTTCTCTCACCTTGGGAACGACCGGAACCGGACGATGTTTCTTGATGAAGCCGGAAACGATCACATACGCGATAAACAGAACGATCAGCGCCAGAATATAAATCATATTCTTGCTGAGGAACTCATCACGCAACTCCCAGAAAGCATCCGAGTAGTAATCACGGTTTCTCGCAAAACGGAACTCGGTCAAAGCTTCCTCAAATTTCTGCTGGTGGAACAAGGTTTTGCCGTAACCCATATGCGCAATACGCGACATACCGTTCAGTTTCAGCAAGCTACTCCAAGTTCCCGCGGAAATTTCATATTCGCCGCTTTCGAGGTAGTAAATCGCCTCGTGGGTCTTAACAGCAAACTCGGTGGGATAGAAAACCTGCACCAAAGCTTTATCGCTGTCCAGAACATATACGAAACCTTCGCTGTCCGTTTCAATAGCAGCTGCAACACTGAAAGTACCGCTGCGTTCTTCGAGGGCAGCACGGCCGCCGAACGAGAAGATCAGATCGCCGTTCTCGTCATACTCGTAAATCAAACCGGTGGAGGTCAACGCATACGCATTGCCATAGTCGCCGGCAGCGACGTCAACGAAGTTCCATTCGTCCATCATGAACGTATCACGCGCCAGAATGTTAACGCCTGCCAGGTTGTGCAGTTTCAAACAGTTTTCCTGTTTTGCCGCCGCAGCCGCCCAAGCGTAGGAAACTTCGTCAGTCTGGGTAACGGTATACACCAGATCACGGTTGTTGATGTCCATATTGAAGATCGGACGCGGACGACGCATGACCATGTCCTGTTTCATCTCTTCACTGAGAATCATATCTTCGATGGTCTCGGTGATGGTCAGATATTTCTTGTTAGCAGCAAAGTAACCCTGGAAATATCCGTCTTTATCAAACTGCATCAAACCTTCGTAAGAACCTTCGCCGCAGATGAAGACGTTGCCTTCTGCGGTAACGGCGACGTTCTTGGGTCTGAACTGGCTCAGTTCGCTGAACAGATATCCGCCCGGATCGCCCTTTTGAGGTCTGCTGATGGTCTGTTTGAGTTTGCCGTTCTTGTCAAACACAAATACGGCACCGGGAATCTCTTTGGTAGTCGCATCGGCTTCACCATTTTTCATCTGCGCGTCCGCGACGTAGATGTCGCCGCTGTCAGTAACGTACAGGCCGCGCGGCTCATTGAGGATATCCTCGCCAAAGCTCCAATGTTGTTCTGTTTCAATGTCGTAAATCACGATGCGGCTGTTTTTGGTATCAGCAACATACATGGTTTTGCCGACGATGAACAGATCTTCGGGACCACTCAGTCCCAGGTTTTTCATATAGATATTACCCGGCATATAGGCGTCTTGTGTACGTATCCAAGTGTCGTTAACCGAGATGGTGTAGGTGTAAGTGGTATTTTCACTTGCCGACACCGTCGTCGCACCGAAAACGAACAGCAACAAAACTGCCAATACAAATGCTAGTTTCTTGCGCACGTCACAAAACCTCCTTTACTTAATACCGGAATGAGCCATGGTGCTCATAACCTTAGATTGCATGAAAATAAAGATGACCAAGTTGGGGACAAACATAATCAACGTTGCTGCCGCCGCTAC
>JAZRQN010000120.1:0-34873 GCA_045649855.1 Acutalibacteraceae bacterium
ATGAGACTATCAAGCACACTTTTTGTTTGATTGGACATATGCACTTCAAGAAAAGAGGAAACACTATGTTGAAAAAATTGTTGGCTGTCCTGCTCATTGTCTGTTTGATCGTTTGCTGCACTTCCTGCGCTTCGAAATCCGAAGACGACGAAACATCTGATGGTTTTTGGCAAAATATCAAAACTTCCCAAAAAACACGCCTGACCGAAACCACTACAACCACAGTTGATAAAAACCACGTTATTGTTGACAACTTTGTCGGCAAACATTATGCAGAAGAACTGGCAATGGATGCCGAGTTCCTGAGCACCTATTCGCCTATGTTCCAGAAAGCGTATAACGCGGATTATCCCGAGGGCTATGTATTCAAGCAATATCCCGAACCGGGTTCTGAAATCAAATTGAAGGATACCATCACCCTGTGGATCAGCACGGGTGAGAGAACCACCGAGATCCCCGAAGTGCGCGCCGGCGAACATTACGATGTTGTGTATAAGAAACTGAAAGATGCCGGCTTTGAAGTGAAACAGGTCGAAGAAGTCAGCGAAACGATCGAAGTCGGACACGTTGTGCGCATCGATCCGTCCTATCCGGGCGAAGCGGTGGCAGGCAGTGAGATTCGCGTGTTCGTCAGCATCGGAACGGAAGAACCCGATCCTGTGAAGATCCCCGACGTGATGAATGTCGCGGTGGCAGATGCCAAGAGCAGACTGGCGGCAAGCGGTTTTAACAATGTAACTGAAAAATTGGTCAACAGCACCGCTAAAGAGGGTACTGTAGTCGGTATTTCTCCCAAAGTGGGCGAGACGGTATCGCCTTTGAGCGAGATCACTCTGGAAGTCAGCAGCGGATATCGAGACGTGCAGATTGTTGTGCCGTTGCCGGATGTTTCCTCTGCGGTAGATATTCAGGTGTATGCGCCCGTTGAAAACGGCAACAAGTGGGAGACGGGTAAACTGAAAGAGTATAAAGGCGTGTTGCCCAGCTCGATCAAAAACTTAGTATTCACCACCACTGCACCTCTCGAAAGTTATGAGGTAACGGTGAACATCTTATTGCCCGGACAAAAAGAATATTTTGAGTATGCACGCTGCACCGTCAATGGTAAGACGGGCGATGCTACTTGCGATATTCGAGAGATTCCGACTGTGGGAACGACGACTGCTGCAACTACGGTTGCTACTGCCACGACAACTGTAACAACAAAGATCGATACCACTGTAAATACCGCTGTGCCGACAACAACACAAGGTGATGGATCGGACATCGAGAATGAGGTGCCTGCAGAAGACATCTTAGGCGGTTTGGGCGAAGAATAATGCGTATGACTACACAAAACGGCATACTTACAAAGGTGATCGGCGGCTTCTATTACGTAGAGGTCGCCGATACGGTATATACCTGTAAAGCGCGCGGCAGTTTTCGTAAAGAGGGCATTTCTCCCGTTGCGGGCGACCTCGTGGAGATTACCGTGCAAGAAGACGGAACGGGCACTGTCGATGCGATTTTACCGCGTCGGAACGTGATGCTGCGCCCGCCTGTTGCAAACGTGGATCTGTTGGTGATCGTTGTGTCGGTGGTGGATCCTGCGCCCAATTTGCAGATCATTGATAAAATGATCGCGATTGCGGAACAAAAGGACATTGAACCGATTTTGGTCATCAATAAGACGGATATTGTGAGCGGTGATGAATTAGCGGCACTTTACCAAAAAGCAGGCTTTGATTGCTTTACCGTGTCCGCTACCAATCCCGCGTCTTTAAAACCGTTGTATGATCGTTTGCAGGGGAAGGTATCAGCTTTCACGGGCAACTCGGGTGTTGGAAAATCCAGTATTTTGAACGCATTGGATCCGACGTTGGAATTGGAAACGGGCGCTATCAGTAAGAAACTCGGTCGTGGCAGACATACCACTCGTTGCGCGACCTTGTTCCACATCGGCAGTGGCTTGATTGTGGATACACCGGGCTTTTCTTCTTTAGATGTATCTATGGTGGAAGAAACGCTGGACCGAGAGCAACTGTTTTATTGTTTCCGCGAATTGCCGCAGTATTTCGGCAAATGTCGGTTTGCATCCTGCGCGCACATTGCGGAACCCGGTTGCGCGGTGCGTGAGGCGGTGAAGACAGGCGATATTGCCACTTCCCGTTATGAGAGTTATACCGCTTTGTATGAACAACTGAAAACCAAAAAGGAATGGGAATAATATGAAACGCTGTGTGATCTTCGGCGCTGCACCGTTCGGGGACGTTGAACCTTTGAAACGGTATTTGCAAGCGGAAGATATGTATATAGCTGCAGACGGTGGCGGAAAATTGGCGTTGGCACTCGGTATTACCCCGATGATGACGGTGGCGGATCACGATTCTTCCGTCTCGACTGACGATATGGGCGAGTGCGTGATTTTACCCGTGCAAAAGGATGTTACGGACACGCGTGCGGCAATGGATATCGCTTTTGAACGTGGTTATCGGGAGTTTGTGTTGCTGGGTTGTCTTGGCGGACGATTGGATCACACCACCGCTAACTTGCTGGCGGCAAGACGGTTGACCGAACAAGGTGCAAACGTGTTGTTGGCGGACGAGAAGACCGAGGTAACGGTTCTGTTGCCGGGAACGCACACCAAAACGGCAGAGGGCTTTTCGCTGTTTGCGATGAGCGAACGTGTGGAAGGGCTGTCCGTTGAGGGGGCAGAGTATCCGTTGCACGATTTTACGTTAACGTCGGATAATGCGCTGTGCGTCAGCAACCGTGCGGTTGCACCGTGCGTGCAGGTATCTTTTGACAACGGCGTTTTGTTGTGGATCGCTGCAAAAGATTAACAAAAATTCACCCTTCGCATATTCTTGTAATATCAGGAGTATGCGGAGGTTTTTTTGTATGAGATTTGCCCGTAAAACCGGTGTTACCTGCGCGGCTTTCGGTGCAGGGTTGTTGACGGCGACTATTTTGCCTGCCAAATTTGTGCTCGTGTTGGTGGCGCTGGTATTGGTAATATCGGGATGCTCCTGTACCAAAAAATTTTGAATGGAGATATCGGTATGCGTGTTGTAGTGGTCAAGAGTCCGCGTTTATTCGGCGCGATCCTTCGAAAGGTGTTCGGTATCAAAAAAGAATTGTACATAGACGATTGAACGTTTGCCGCGGTAGAAGAATGCCGCGGCTTTTCTTTTTGATTTTTAGTACATATTTTTTTCAAAAAGCACCAAACTACCTTTGATATGGAAAAGAAAGAGGGCGGCATTTTGAAAAAGCGGATTTGGTTGGGTGTTTTTATTGCGGTGTGCGTGGCAGGCATCGTATATTGGTACAGTGATAGCCGTCCGCAAGAGATTGCGGTGGAAACACGGCAGATGACGGCGTCAGCGGTTCAAGAAACCGTAACCTGCAAAGGTAGGGTGGAAGCAACCGAGCAGACGGAAGTGAAAGTGCAAACCGATTGTGTCGTGGCAAACGTGCTGACAAAAAAAGGTGCGCAGGTGCATAAAGGGGATGTGTTGATCACGGTGGACACCGAAAAAACGTTATCTGTTTTAGCGCAAAGCGACGGTGCGGCAGCGGTGGATGTTGCCTTGTCGGATGGACTGATCAGTGAGATAACCGCGCCTTGCGACGGCACGGTATCCGAACTGATCGCGCAAGATGGTGGCTATTTGGGCGAACAGCAGGTGTGCGCGGTGATTTCCGCACACGAACCTGTGCAGATACGTTTATCCATTCCCGAACGTGAAATTGCGCGCATTGCCGTTGAACAGCGCGTGGTGGTGAGCGGTGTCGGTTTTGAAAAACAGGAATATCACGGATACGTGTCCGAACTCGCCCCGATTGCCAAGCAGGAAATGACAGATACGGGCAATGAAACCACGGTAGAAGCGGTGGTGATGTTGGATAAGGATCAAGCGGACGAATCGTTGCGCGTGGGACTGACTGCTAAAGGGGCTATCACGGTTTCGGTAGTGCAAGCAGGCTTTATAGTGCCGTACGATGCCGTAGCGGTAGATGACGACAATCGGGAATGCGTGTACGTGCTGACGGGTAATGCGGCACAAAAACGAATGATAGAGCCGATAGCGGAGTTGACGGAAGGGTATTTGGTGGCAGATGTGTTTTCAAACGGTGAGCACTTGATTTTGCAAGCAGATCGGATCACCGAAAACGGTGTGTACTATGCAAAGGAGTCTGCGGATGATTGAAATGGTGCGTATGATCGCACGTGATTTATATAGACGGAAACTGCGGGCACTGCTGACCATTGGCGGCATCGCGGTGGGGACTTTGCTGATTTGCTTGGTCTCGTTTTTAGGGGATACGGGAAAAGACGTTGTGGGCGGCGAACTCAAAAGTATGGGGCTGGACGGTTTGTCAGTGTCTGCGGATACGGCAGGGGCGCTGATGGCGGATACGTTATCTGCCATTCGCGCCTCTCACTATGTCAAAACGGCAATGCCGCTGTCGGTCGTATTCACCACCGCACGGTCGGGAAGATATGACGGAGATATTATGGCGTGCGGAATTGACAGCGGTGCAGATCAGGCAATTTCACTGCAACAGTTACATGGCAGATTGCTGTCGCATGGAGATGTGAGCGGACAAGCGCTTGTGTGTGTTGTAGACGAGGCGCTGGCGCGAGAGACGTACGGCAGAACAAACGTAGTAGGCAAACGATTGGAAGTACGGTTTGGCGATCGCGCGGAAAGTTTTGAAATCGTGGGTGTGTCAAAGGCAGGGAGCAGTGTCCTGCAGAATGTGGCAGGTTATATGCCGACTATGGTGTATTTTCCGTATACAACCATGCGAAATATGACGGGGGATGAGAGTTTCGATCAAATAGCGGTGCGTGTACGCGAGCAACAGGATGTGCAGGTGGCGCGTGAACGTTTGCATTCCATGCTGTTACGGATGGATACGGTGGATGCTGATTATGCATTGGAAGATCTGGCATCCCAACGGCAAAAACTGGACGGTTTGATGGACGTGGTCAGTTTGGTGTTACAGATCATCAGCGCGGTGTCATTGTTGGTTGCCGGTATGAGCATTATGACCATTATGTTGGTATCGGTGCATGAACGTACCAAAGAAATCGGCATCAAAAAAGCAATCGGTGCAACGGGCGGCAGAATTATGATTGAGTTTATCACCGAGGCGATATTGCTGACCTTGATCGGCAGTGCGGCGGGCGTGTTGCTGGCGGTATCGGCGACCCTGCTCGGTGGATTGGTCGCAGGCGTTGCCGTTCGTATATCGTTGGTTACCATCGTGGGCGTAACGGTATTTTCGGTGGTTTTGGGCGCTGTTTTCGGGGCGTATCCTGCCAAAACCGCATCCGCTTTACCACCGACCAAGGCGTTGCACAGCGTGGAATAAATCGTCGAAAAAGAAAATGCGTTTTGTGAAAAAATCTCATTGCTTTTTTCTATATATTGTGTTATACTATTTCTGTTTATAGAAGATATGTGGATTTTGTTTGAGAGAGGGAGGTGAAGAAATGGAAAAATTCCGCGTTGTCGGTGGCAATCGCCTGCACGGTGAAGTGGTGATCAGCGGTGCGAAAAACGCTGCTGTTGCGATTTTACCTGCCGTTGTGTTGGCAGAAGGTGTTTGCGTGATCGAGAACCTTCCCAATATCAGCGACGTTTCCTTGTCGTTGGAAATTTTGGAAGCACTTGGTGCAACCGTGCGCCGTATCGATCGTTCGACCGTGGAGATTGATCCTCGTACCATTTCTTCACACGAAGTTCCCACGGAACTTGCTCGCCATATGCGCGCTTCGTATTATTTCATCGGCTCTTTGCTGGGGCGTTTTGGTATTGCGTGCGTGCCGATGCCCGGTGGATGCAACTTTGGTGTGCGTCCCATTGATCTGCATTTAAAAGGCTTTGCGGCGCTGGGTGCCGAAGTTGCGCAGATGGAACAGGCGGTCATTGAAGTGTCCGCGGACAAGCTCATCGGCAATTCTATCTATCTGGACAAAGTTTCGGTTGGTGCGACCATGAACATTATGCTCGCCGCTGTTAAGGCGAGAGGCACTACCGTGATTGAAAATGCGGCGAAAGAACCGCACATTGTTGATCTGGCTAACTTCTTGAACTCGATTGGCGCGGATGTGCGTGGCGCAGGTACCGACGTGATCAAGATTCGCGGCGTGGAACACCTGTACGGCACTACCTACGGTATTATTCCCGACCAGATCGAAGCAGGCACGTATATGGCGGCGGCGGTTGCGACCGGCGGCGACGTGTTGGTGAAGAACGTAACTCCCAAGCATCTGGAATCCATTACTGCGAAACTGGAAGAAATGGGCGTTACGGTTGAAGAATATGACGATGCGGTATACGTTGCCGCAAACGGACGGTTGAAACATTGTAATGTAACGACCATGCCTCACCCCGGTTTCCCGACTGATATGCAACCGCAGTTTGGCGCGTTGTTGGCGATCGCGGATGGTACGAGTATCATCAACGAAGGCGTGTGGGATAACCGTTTCTGGTATTGCGAAGAGTTGCGCCGAATGGGTGCACAGGTACAGGTGGACGGTAAGATTGCCGTGTTTCAGGGCGTTGAGCAGTTGACGGCGGCTCCCGTGAAAGCGCTGGACCTGCGTGCAGGCGCTGCTATGATTATTGCGGCGTTGTCCGCTAAAGGTGTTACCGAGATTGAAAATATCCACTTTATTCAGCGCGGTTATGAAAATATCGTAGAGAAACTCAATGCGATGGGCGCGGATATTTCCGAGATCTACACACCCGATCTTCCGGCAAAAAAAGCACTGTAAGATAACAAAAACCGCAGCGTTTGCTGCGGTTTTTTTGAGGAGAAAAGTATGGCACGATATTGTGCGCTGTTTAGCGGCAGTAAAGGAAATTGTACATATATCGGTACGTCCAAGACGGGTTTGCTCGTCGATGTCGGCGTTTCCGCAAAACGCGTGAAAGATGCGCTTGCGGCGAGAGAAATCGATCCGCTGTCCATTCACGGTGTGCTGATCACCCATGAGCATATCGATCATGTGGCAGGTCTGCGCGTGCTGATGAAACAGTTTGGCTGGACGGTGTATGCGTCCCAAGGAACGTTGTCCGCACTGGTGGAAAACGGTCATGTGGATGCCGCGGGTGATTTGGTCCCGCTGGACGGCAAACTGCTGGAAATCGGGGATGTGTCGGTGTTGCCGTTTCATACACCGCACGATGCGCGGGAAAGTATGGGCTTTTGCATAGAAACACCTGATGAACGCAAATTGGCGGTAGCCACCGATATGGGCGTGATGCGCAGTGAGGTGCAACGCATCTTGTCGTCCTGTGATTTGGTACATATCGAATCTAACCACGATATTGCAATGCTCAAAAACGGTGGATATCCGCAGTATCTGAAAGAGCGCATTTTGTCCAACAACGGACATTTGTCCAATGCGATGTGCGCGGCGACCGTTTGTGCGCTTGCCAAAGCAGGGGTTACGCGATTTACGCTTGCACATTTGAGTGAACAAAACAACACGCCGTCGTTGGCGTTGTCAACCAACCGTATGGCATTGGAACGGGATGGTTTTGCGGAGGGCAGAGATTATCTTCTGCAGGTGGCGGCACCGTGTTCCGATCGGGCGGTTACCGTTTTTTGAGGAGTGTGAAAGACTTTGTTGCGTGTTGCGGTGATTTGTATCGGCAGTTTGAAAGAACGGTACTGGCGTGATGCTTGTGCAGAATACGAAAAACGGCTCGGTACATTTTGTAAATTGAGCATCGTGGAATTGGCGGAAGAACGCATTGCCGATTCGCCGTCTGCAGCTCAGATCGCACAGGTGTTGGAAGCGGAAGGCAAGCGCATTTTAGCTAAGATCCCTGCAGGTGCTGCTGTTGTTCCGTTGTGTATTGAAGGCAAGGAACTGTCTTCTCCTGCGTTGGCATCGACGTTTGATAAGTATGCAAACGAGGGGAAAAGCGATATCGTGCTGATTATCGGCGGTTCTCACGGTTTGTCGGATGCGGTGAAAGAACGCGCTTCTTTGCGGCTTTCTATGTCGCCGATGACCTTTCCGCACCAACTTGCACGTGTGATGTTGTTGGAGCAGATTTATCGTGCGTTTCAGATTTCGTCGGGCGGCAAATATCACAAATAATGAAAGACGGCATAGCAAGGCTATGCCGTCTTTTTTCGTTTTTCTGCATATTCGTCCGCTCACATTCATAAGCATGGAGTAAAGACAGTGTAATCACGGGAGGAAACGTATATGGCAACTGGCTTGGATATTTATCATGACATTGCACAGCGGACGGGCGGTGATATTTACATCGGCGTGGTAGGTCCTGTTCGCACGGGTAAATCTACTTTTATCAAACAGTTTATGGATACACTCGTATTGCCGAATATCGAAAACGAATATCAGCGCAATCGCGCAACGGATGAATTGCCGCAATCGGCAGGCGGCCGCACCATTATGACCACCGAACCGAAATTCGTCCCCGAACAAGGTGTGCAAATCTGCGTAGGGGATGAGGTGGGCATGCGTGTGCGCCTGATTGATTGCGTGGGGTATATCGTTCCTTCGTCTTTGGGGTACATCGAGGAAGAACAGCCGCGCATGGTGAAAACACCGTGGTTTGAGGAAGAAATTCCTTTTAATATGGCAGCGGAAATGGGCACTCAAAAGGTCATTTCCGAACATTCCACCATCGGTTTGGTGGTAACCACCGACGGCAGTATCACCGACATTCCTCGTGAAGAATATGCGCAGGCGGAAGCGCGTGTCATCGGCGAATTGCAGACCATCAACAAACCGTTCGTGGTATTGCTCAACTCGGTTCATCCCGATGCACCCGAAACGACCGCGCTGGCGTTGCAAATGCAAGAGGCGTACCACGCCCCTGTGATGGCGGTGAACTGTCAGGAGATTACCGAACCGCAAATTCGGGATATTCTGCATCGGATGCTGTTTGCGTTTCCGGTAGCGGAGATCAACGTGGTGTTGCCTAAATGGTTGCTCACGTTGCCGCGCGATCACGCGATTCGCCGTGCGGTATTTGACGGGGTGGGGCAAGCGGTAAAACCGATTGAAAAGATTGGTGATGTCAAGGCGCTGGAACAAGCGGTCTCTGCCTGTGAATATGTGGAATCCGCTAAAATATCCGCCGTCGAATTGGGAAAAGGCAGTGCGGAACTGTCAGTGTGTATGCACCCCTCGCTCTTTTATCGAATTTTGGGTGAACAAACGGGGATATGCCTGCGCGATGAGGGCGAGTTGATGGCAGAATTGTTGCGTATGGCGGATATCTGCAAGAAATACGAGCGCATTCGCGGTGCTATCGAAGAAGCGGAAGCGACAGGCTACGGCATTGTGATGCCTGACGTATCCGAAATGACGTTAGAAGAACCCGAGATCATCAAACAGAGCGGCAGATACGGGGTACGCTTGTCAGCCGCGGCACCGTCGTTGCATTTGTTGCGCGCGGACATTCACACGGAAGTTTCCCCGATCGTGGGCAGCGAGAAACAGTCGGAAGATCTGGTGGCGTATTTGCTGAAAGAGTTTGAAGAAAATCCGTCCAAAATTTGGGACTCCAACATCTTTGGCAGTTCCCTGTACGGCTTGGTAAATGAGGGTCTGCATACCAAACTGCACCATATGCCGACCGATGCGCGACTCAAAATCAAGGAAACGGTGGAACGTGTCATCAACGAGGGCTGTAACGGACTCATTTGTATTATCGTATAAGGAGAGTATCCAAATGGAAGGACGACTGACAGAAACCACTACGGATCGTGCGCATGAACCAAATAAGAAAGTGGGGACGGGACGCGTGGTGCTGGTACAATGTATCTGCTGTGCGGCGCTGGTTTTGTTCTTTTGGTTGTTTAAGCTGTGCGGCGGCGGTGCGTATATGCAGTTGCGATCCACCGTGATGAAAGCGCTGGAAAACAACGTGTTGATGGAAACGATCGCCCAAATGATGGATGATGGGGCAGACGTTGGGAGCGATGCGGCGTAAGACGACCGATATACGAATCAGTCCTTTGTTTTTCGCCTTGTTGGCAACGTTGCTGTTATATGAACAAAAGAGCATCGCCGTGGGGTGTTTGGCGGCTTCTCTGTTACACGAGTGTGGTCATCTGCTGGTGATGTTGTGGCGACACGCGCCGCCGCGGCGTATCGTGGTGGGCGCTTTCGGGATGCGTATTGAACGGCAATCGTTGTTGTCGTTATCCTTTTTGGATGATTTGCTCATCGCGTTGGGCGGACCGCTGATGAACGGTCTGTGTTGTGCGGTGTTTTCACTGCTTGGAAAACATAATGCTGCCGCCATTCATTTGCTGATCGCACTGCTGAATCTGTTGCCGATACAAGCGCTGGACGGCGGCGAAATATTGCGATGTTGTTTATACCGCGCATTGCCGCAGGAAACGGCACAAAAATGGATGCTCGTGTGTTCGTTGGCGGTGGTGTTTCCGCTTGGCGTTCTCGGCTTTTTCGTCTTATTGCAAAGCGGTTACAACGTATCGTTGTTGGTAGTGGACCTCTATTTGATCCTTTTGTTGATTTTTAAACGAAAAGATTGAAAAAGAACGATCAATATGCTATAATACCTCCTTGTGAAAAGGAGGTATTTTTTATGCCGCTTGATATTGAAAAAATTCTGCCTCTCGTTCAAAAGCCTGCGCGTTACAGCGGCGGCGAACTGGGGAGTGTGATGAAAAACAAAGAGGATGTGTTTATCCGCTTTGCGTTTTGTTTCCCGGATTTATACGAGGTGGGTATGTCCCATCTCGGTATGAAGATTTTGTATGGACTGTACAACACCCAACCGGACACTTGGTGCGAACGCGTGTTTGCGCCTGATCTGGATATGGAACGCGAGATGAAAGCAAATGACATTCCGCTCTTTGCGCTCGAAAGCCGCGATCCGATCAAGGAATTTGATTTCATCGGTTTTACTTTGCAGTATGAAATGTGTTTCACCACCACGTTGCATATGCTCGAACTGGCAGGATTGCCGTTGCTTGCGCGTGATCGCGATGAACAGTATCCGCTGGTGATCGCAGGCGGTCCTTGCACCTGTAACCCCTAACCGCTTGCGGATTTCTTTGACATCTTTATTTTGGGTGAAGGGGAAGAGGTCAATCTCGAACTGAACGACCTTTACCGTGAGCACAAGAAAAAAGGATATAATAAAAAAGCCTTTTTGCTGGATGCCGCCAAGATTGAAGGCGTATACGTCCCTGCGTTTTATGACGTTACCTACTTTGAAGACGGCAGGGTGCAGGCGATTACGCCCAACGAAGATGTGCCTGCGACCGTCCGTAAACGCATTGTCAAAGATCTTGACACGATGTACTATCCCGACAATTTCGTAGTGCCGTTCACCGAGATCGTGCACGACCGTGCTTCTGCGGAGATTTTCCGTGGTTGTATCCGCGGTTGCCGTTTTTGTCAGGCGGGCTTTATCTATCGCCCCGTGCGCGAGAAGAGTGTGGATACCATCGATAAACAAAGCCACGCTTTGTGTCAAAATACCGGTTACGAAGAATTTTCGCTCGCATCGCTGTCCACCAGCGACTATACCCAACTGGAAGCGCTGTTGCCGCGCTTACTCGAATGGGCGGAAAAGGAGCAGGTCAATATCTCGCTACCTTCCTTGCGCGTGGATGGTTTCTCGGAAGAACTCGCTAAGCGGTTGAACGTTTTGCGCCGCAGCGGTCTGACCTTTGCGCCTGAAGCAGGCACACAACGTCTGCGTGATGCAATCAATAAGAACCTGTCCGAACAAGAGATTTTGGAAACCGCTCGCCGCGCATTCTCGGGCGGTTGGACTCAGGTGAAACTGTACTTTATGAACGGTTTGCCTACCGAGACCACCGAGGATATCGAAGGCATTGCCTCGCTCGGTCAAAAAGTGGTCAATGTGTATTACAACACGCCCGACCGCACCAAAGGAAAGGGCGTTACCGTTTCCATCAGCGTTTCCTGCTTCGTGCCCAAACCGTTCACCCCGTTCCAGTGGGAACCGCAGGATACGATGGAACAACTGGAAGAAAAACAGCGTCATTTGCTGTCCTGCCTCACCACCCGTAAAATTTCGCTCAGTTGGCACGATGCCAAAACCAGTTTTGCGGAAGTGGTGTTCGCGCGTGGCGATCGTCGCTTGGGCGCGGCACTTTTGGAAGCCAATCGCCGTGGTTTTAACCTCGATGCGTGGGACGAGCATTTTGACTTTGACGCTTGGATGGATGTGTTCAAAACGGTGGGTCTTGACCCTGCGTTTTATGCAAACCGCCGCCGTGAGTACACGGAAGTGTTCCCGTGGGATCATCTGGATTACGGCGTGAGCAAAGCGTTCTTGCAGCGTGAGAACCAACAAGCACACGCCAGCACCACCACACCCAACTGCCGCGAAAAATGCAGTGGTTGCGGCGCAACTTGTTTCAAAGGAGGGATTTGTTTTGAAAACCGTCAGAATGAAGTTTGAAAAACAGGGACGGGCAAAATACATTTCCCACCTGGATCTGAATCGCACGATGACCCGAGCAGTGCGCAGAGCGGGTATTCCGATCTGGTACACTGAGGGTTTTAACCGCCATCCGTATATTACCTTTGCTGCACCGCTCTCGCTCGGCTTTGAAAGCGTGGCGGAACTGATGGAACTGAAACTCACCGAGGATATGCCGTTGTCTGAAGTTACCGCCCGTATGAACGCGGCGATGCCGGAAGGCTTATCGGTTGTCGAAACGTTTGAAGCGGTTAAAAAGGTGCGCGAACTGGACAGTGCTTCTTATGTGATTACGCTGAATGTTACTGCTGATGCGGTGAATGCACTTCTTGCACAAAACGAGATATTGGTGGAAAAGAAAACCAAGAAAAAGGAAATGAAGACCATCGATATCCGTCCTGCATTTGAAAACGCGGTGGTAACACCTACGCAGGACGGTTGCAAACTGGCTGTAACCCTGCCTTGCAACAGCGAAAACACGGTCAACCCGACCTTGTTTGTGTCTGCGCTTGAAAAGGTAACAGGCACGCCGCTTGTGGCACAGGTGATGCGCTTGAGCTTGCTGGATAAAGAAGGCAATCCGTTCAGATAACAACGAAAAAACTCCGATGCAATTGCATCGGAGTTTTTTATTAGAGAATAATATTGTATTTGGGCAATAAACCCAGTAAATGTTGTTTGTCGACAGCACCGCTGTCTGCCACCATTTTTTTGATGCGGTACTTGATACTGCCTTCGGCAAGATAACACGCATCAGCAATCTCTTCGTACGATTTACCGTTTGAAAGCGCTTTTAAAATCAAGATGTCGGTATTGTCAAGATTGCTGAGCAACTTATCCACAATGAGCATTTCTCCCAGTTCGGGATCGCTGTAAAAGTTGTCCTCGCTCTCGGTGAATTGCAGAGCAGTTTCGCGCCGCTCTTGCCGTGCGGTGTCATCTTCGAGCGTCCATACCACCGAAACGGTCATATCCGACAGATAGGTGTGCTTTTTCAGCGCTTCATAGATGTATACAGCAGCCCTGCCGTATTGCTCGAAATTCATTTTGAGTGAACGGATGTACGGTCGATAGTATTCGGCGATTTTGGTTTCTGCACAACTGAGAATCGGCAGACGTTCCAAAGTGTCGGGAGCGCGTTCTCGTAACCGCCGCACCAGAGAAACCGCGGTGAAATCATTTGCGCAGATTACTGCGTCAAACTCGGTGATCTGCTTATAAAAATCTTCAAAACAACTTTCCAGTGAACCGTTGTTGACAAACACCTGTAACGTGTGGATATCCTCTTCACGCCACACGAACAAACTGTTTACGCGGCTGATATCCGCAATGGAGTTGGTGTTCACGCCGTACAGGGCAATGCGCTTTTTGTTGTCGGTTTTCAAGGTGTCCAACAGATTTTTCATCGACGTGTTGATGTCCGAACAGACACAGCTGTAAATGCAACCTGGCAGATGTTCGGATTGGTTGCATAACAGAATAGGGGAGATACCGCCGTCGTTTAATTGGCGAATAGCACCGGTTGTCCACTCTAAATCGGACGCGATGATAAACACCGTTTCACACTCGCGCGGCACTCTGTCGATGACCTCGCAAAACGGAATGCGTTTTTGACGCAAAACGGCGGTAAGACTGGTATGTAAATTTTTGCACCATAAACTGTTGGCGTATTTTGTGTCGGTTAAAATGGCTACCATAACATCACCCAATAGTATTATAACGATATGTTGATGATATTGCAATCAAAAAAAGCGGTGAAAATTCACGAGCTTTTTTGCCTTTTGCAGAACGAGGAAAATAAGTATACTGATACTAACGAGCATGCAAAGGAGTAAGCAGTATGAGCGACGTTCATGTAAAAAAACATAAACAGGTCATCCCGACCTATGTTCCGAAAAAAGCAAACGATCTGCCGATGTTCTTTGAGAACAAACCCTATCAGGGTGCTTCGGGCAGATTGTATCCCATTCCGTATTCCGACGGTATCACCGACGAGAAAAAGGACGTGGAATACGATGTGTTCACCATTGAAAACGAATATATCAAAACGCAGGTACTCCCCGAAATCGGCGGTAAAATCCTGCGCGGTTACGATAAGGTCGGCAGCCACGATTTTATCTACTATAACGAGGTGATCAAACCCGCGCTTGTCGGTCTTGCGGGTGCGTGGATCTCGGGCGGCATTGAGTTCAACTGGCCGCAGCATCATCGTCCCACGACCTATATGCCGCTCGAAGCGGTCATTGAGGAAAATGAGGACGGCGGTAAAACTGTGTGGACGGGTGAGGTCGAACCTTTTAACCGTATGAAAGGTATGGCAGGTATCACCCTCGATAAAGGCAGAAGCTACATCAAGGCGAAAATCCGCGTGTGCAATCGTACTGCATTGCCGCAAATCTTTATGTGGTGGGCAAATCTCGCCGTTCCGGTCAACGATGACTATCGCACGGTATTTCCGCCCGATTGCGAATGGGTCAACGACCACGACCGCCGTGCTGTTTTGGAATGGCCGATTGCAAAAGGTGTATACAAAACCGCGCGTCCCTATGACTTTGGCGAGGGGACAGATCTGTCCCATTACAGCGCTGTCAAAGTGCCGTCCTCTTACCTGATTTCGCAGGGGCAGACCGATATGGACTTTATTGCAGGCTATGACGTGGGTATCAACAAAGGTATCGCCACCGTTGCCAATCATCATATTTCTCCCGGCAAGAAAATGTGGCATTGGGGCATTGGTGATTTCGGCGATATGTGGTGTAATAACCTCACCGACGAAAACGGCCCGTACATCGAGTTGATGACAGGCGTATACACCGATAATCAACCCGACTTCACCTGGATCGCACCGTATGAAAGCCGTGAGTTCGAGCAGTATTGGTATCCGATCCGCGATATCGGTGAAGTGAAAAACGCCACCATCGATGCCGCTGTGAATCTGGCAAAACGCGCAGACGGTCTGTTTTTCGGTTTCAACGTAACGGGTGCGTTTAAGAATGCCACCGTTCGCGTGGCTGCCAAAGACCGTGTGCTGTTCACCGATACGTGCGATATGACTCCCGATGTTTCATATATGCAGACCATCGATATGGGAGATGTGAAGTTCAATGATATCACCGTTTCTCTGACCGATGAAAACGGTAAAACGCTGGTGTCGTATACGCCGTATGTGCGCGGACAGAAGAAACCGATCGATCCGCGTATGCCTGTCAAGCGCCCTGCGGAAATCGAAACCGTGGAAGAACTGTACATCAACGGCTATCATTTGGAACAGTATAAACAACACAACTATCGTCCGCAGGACTATTATATAGAGGGTATCCGCCGTGATGCAGGCGATATCCGTTGCAACACTTCAATGGCGCGCTTGTCCCTCAAAAACGGCGAGTTCGAGAAATGCGCGGAATTCTGCGACATTGCCATCAAACGTCTGACCTCCCGCAATGAACATCCCACCGATACTGAGGCATTTTATCTGAAAGGTCTCGCGCTGGCCTATCTTGGCGATTATAAAAATGCGTATGACATTCTGTATAAAGCGGCTTGGAACTATACCCACAGAAGTGCGGCGATGTTTGAACTCGCTTGTCTGGATTGTATCAACCGCGACTATGCTGTGGCTTTGCTGAAACTGGATGAGTCCATCGGTCTCAACTATGGACACACCAAAGCGCAGAACCTGAAAACCGCTATTCTGCGCAAACTGGATATGGCAGCGGCAGAACAGTCGGCGGCGGTGAATGCGAAAGACGATCTGCTTGATCTGTTTGCGATGGTGGAGTATTCTCACTTTGCGGATAACGCAGACCTGATTGCACAGTTTGCGCAAAAAGCGGAGAATATCCTCGATGTCGCGTGCGATTATATGAAAGCAGGATTGTACGAGGACGCGCTCTATGTCCTGGATATGTACAAAGGCGCATATCCGCTGGTGGAATATTACAAAGGCTTCTGCAATGAGAAACTGGGCAATGACGGCACCGCTTTTGTGAAAGCGGCAGAAGCAATGGATACCGGCTATTGCTTCCCGTCTCGTCTGGAAGATATTGCTGTTCTGGAATTTGCGATTGCGGCGGAGCAAACGGCAGGCAATGCTTGCTACTACCTCGGTTCTCTGTATTATGACCGTTTCCGCTATCAGGAAGCGGCAGATATGTGGGAGATGAGCGTTGCACGCATCGAAACCCAGGGCAAGAGCTGGCGCAATCTGGCACTCTATTATTTCGATAAAGCAGGGGATGCCGAAAAGGCGAAGCACTGCCTCGAACAAGCGCTCAAATATAAGCACGATCCTCGTCTGCTGCTCGAATACGAACAGTTGCTCAAAAATATGAACTACACCCCCGAACAGCGTTTGGCGGTGTATGAACAGTATCCCGATCTGCTCGCAGAACGTGATGATTGTTACCTGGATAAGCTAACCCTTATATCCCAGACGGGTGATTTTGCCAAAGCCATTGAAATGGCGCGCGTAAAACGCTTTCATATTTATGAAGGCGGCGAAGGCAAACTCACCAAACAGCACGCCTGGATGCATACGTTGTACGGCAAGCAGCTGGCTGACGAGGGGAAAGCGGAAGAAGCCGAAAAGATTTTTATGGATGGCGTGAATATGCCTAAATCCTACGGCGAAGCTAAAACTTTCTTCAACCAGGAAGCGCATATTTTCTATTACCTCGGTTCTTTGTACGAGAAAGAGGATAAGACCGCCAAGGCAGTGGAGGCTTTTGAAACGGCGGCGATTTATAAGGCGGCGGTGTCCGAGATTTCCTTGTTCCGTGCGTTGGCGCTCAAAAAACTCGGCAGGGAAGCAGAGGCGCAAAAGGTATTGGATGAAATGCTGTCTGTGGCCGAAAACTTTATTATTAACAAAGATCTGCGCACCTATTACGGTGTGGGTTCGCCGTCTCCGATGCCGTTTGAATATGACATCGAGAAAAACAATCTCACCGACGGTAATATCCTCAAAGCGTTTGCGTTGCTCGGTAAGGATGAAGTGGCACAAGCGACTGCGGCGATCAATGAGGCAAGAGCGTTGAATCCTTATGATTTCCGTATCTTTGTGTTTGATACCATCGCGAAATAAAAAGCAAAAAATGTAAAAAAACACTTGCTTTTTACAGAAATGTATGGTAATATACTACGAGTGTTTTGGTATCCGCAGGATATTTCGGTATTTTGTGGGGTTTAATGCCAGCGTAAGCACGACATTAAAGCGGATAGTCCTCTACTGCCAAACGGCGGCAAGAATGTCTGAAAATTTTAGGAGGATCAGAACATGGATGCATTGAAACTGATTGCCGGCGAAAGCATGAAAGCGGAGCTGCCGGCGTTTGAGATCGGCGACACTGTCAGAGTCGATGTCAAAATCCGCGAAGGCGAGCGCGAAAGAATTCAGGCGTTCGAAGGTACCGTTATTGCGAAGAAGGGCAGCGGTGTGTCCGCTACTTTCACCGTCCGCCGTGTTTCCTACGGTGTTGGCGTGGAGAGAGTGTTCCCCATGCATTCCCCGAACGTGGCTGCCGTGAAGGTTGTCCGTCGTGGTAAGGTTCGCAGAAGCAAGCTGTACTACCTGCGTGATCGCGTTGGTAAGGCTGCGAAGGTCAAGGAATTGATCAAATAATCAAAAACGGTAAAGTTTTTGCAAAAAAAGGGACGATTTCGTCCCTTTTTTTCTTTTTTTATTCAAAAATTCCTTTATTTATTTTAAATAATGTGTTATAGTAATATGGATTATATGAAAAGGAGGAAACAGTATGTCTGCTCGCCATGTAAAATCGACCGATGAGATACAGGAAAAGATGCCTTTTTCTGCCGTGTTATATGAATACGCAGAGGCGGCATTGTATGCAATGGTGTTGCTGGTATTGCTGTTCACCTTTTTGTTCCGTGTGTCCGGTGTGGAGGGCGGTTCGATGGAACCCACCTTGCAAGAGGGAGAACGCTTACTGCTGAGTATGCATTTTTATGAACCCGATTACGACGATATCGTTGTGATCGACCGCTATACGCAAGAACCGATCATCAAACGCGTCATTGCGCTGGAGGGTGATCGCATCCGCATTGACGAAGCAACCGGCGTGGTGTATCGTAACGATGTACCGCTGGACGAAGCGTACGTTACCGAGATGACAGCGCCCAAAGATATTGTCGGCGAGGTAACGGTTCCTGCAGGACATATTTTCGTGATGGGCGATCATCGTTCGGTATCCAAGGATAGCCGCTCGCAAGAGATCGGCATGGTGGACGTGGAAGACGTGGTCGGCAAAGCGATTGTGCGTATTTGGCCGCTTGACAAATTCGGTATTGTAGATTTTTAAGAAGGTTATGATGATGGAACAAGAACGTTCTTTGGAAGAAATGATAGCAGAACAGGAAGCCGCCGAACGTCGAACGTGGTATGATTGGGCGGAATCGGCGATTATCGCGTTGGTAATCGCGGCACTGGTTACAATGCTGGCGTTCCGTGTGGTCGGTGTCAGCGGTAATTCTATGCTGAGCACTTTGCAGCACGGGGATGGATTGCTGATGGTCAGTGGGTTTTATGATGAACCCACGTACGGCGATATCGTGGTGGTAAAGCGCGATAATGCAGAACCGTTGATCAAGCGTGTCATCGCGTTACCGGGTGATGTCGTTGCAATTGATGCAGAAACAGAAACAGTGTATCTGAACGGTGAGAAACTGGATGAACCGTATATCACCGGTACTACGCCGACGTTATATGGCTTTACAGGACCGTATACCGTGCCTGCGGATTCGGTATTTGTATTGGGCGATAATCGCAAAGACTCGCACGACAGCCGCGATTTGGGCGGCATTGGCGCCGTGCATGAAGATGATATCATGGGGAAAGCCGTTTTTCGTGTGTGGCCGCCTGCTACGTTTGGTAAAATCGGCTGACAACGTCAATTTTGAAAGGGGTGAGGGATATGGAACAAAAAGCACAGATTCAATGGTTTCCCGGACACATGGCGAAAACCAGACGCAAGATCAGCGAAAGTCTTAAGTTGGTGGACGTGGTAACCGAGGTGATCGATGCCCGTATCCCGATCAGCAGTCGCAATCCTGAGTTGGATAGTTTGACTGCATCCAAACCGCGCTTGATTGTGCTGAATAAAGCAGATATGGCAGATCCTGCCGCGACTAAGCGGTGGATGGCGTATTTCCACTCCAAAGGATTTGCGACCATGACCGCCGATTGCAAAACAGGAGCAGGTATGCAAAAATACGTACCGCTTTTGCGTGAGTTGCTGAAAGATAAACTTGCCGCTAAGGTGGAAAAAGGTATCAAAAATCCGCTGGTCCGTTCTATGGTGGTGGGTATCCCGAACGTGGGTAAATCCTCATTTATTAACCGCTTGACCGCAGGTGGCAAAGCAAAGGTGGAAGACCGCCCCGGTGTAACCCGTAACAACCAGTGGTTCACGGTGGACGGCGGCGTGCAACTGCTGGATACGCCCGGTGTGTTGTGGCCGAAATTCGAAGATGTTGAAGTGGCGCGTCATCTGGCGTTTACGGGCGCTATCAAAGATCAGATTTTAGATATTGAAGAAATGGCGTGCTTGTTGCTGGATACCTTGCGTAAAGGATATCCGAATTTGTTGTTGGAACGCTATAAACTGAAAGAAGAGAACCTGAACGAAGAACCTTGGGATCTGTTGCAATCGGTCGGCAGAAAACGTGGTATGCTGGTGCGCGGCGGCGAGGTGGATACCGAACGTGCCGCCATTATGTTGCTGGATGAATACCGTTCTGCCAAGATCGGTGTGCTGACCCTCGAATTTCCGGAGGATGTTTCAGTATGACGAATTATGAGTTTGATGCCGCATACCGCAACACGGCGGCTGGGTTGTTCTGCGGTGTGGATGAAGCGGGCAGAGGCCCTTTGGCTGGTCCTGTGTATGCCGCGGCTGTCATTTTGCCGGAATCTCCCGTGATTGAAGGCTTAAACGATTCCAAAAAGCTGACCGAGAAAAAGCGCGAAGCGTTGTTTCCCGTGATTTGTGAGACCGCTGTTGCTTGGGCGGTTGCCACCGCTTCGGTGGAGGAGATTGATGAACGTAACATTTTGCAAGCAACGTTTCTGGCAATGACCAGAGCGGTGGAAGCGCTCAAAACGCAACCTGCTTTTGCTCTGATTGACGGCAATCGGTCTCCGAAAGGATTACATATCCCTTGTCAGACGGTTATCAAGGGCGATGCTTTATCGGCATCTATTGCCGCTGCGTCCATCCTGGCGAAAGTCAGCCGAGATCGTTATTTGCTGGAACTGGACGAGCAGTATCCGCAATATGGCTTTAAACAGCATAAAGGATACGGCACCAAGGCACATTATGAGGCGTTGCGTGAACATGGCCCGTCTCCCGTACATCGGATGACCTTTTTGCGCAGTTTCTTTGAAAAACAGGGAGAAGGCTGATGGCAGGCATCTCGAAAGGTGCCGTCGGCGAGGTGCTGGCGGCGAGATATTTACGTCAAAAAGGATATACCATTCTGTCGGCCAATTATCGCACTCGCTTTGGCGAGATTGACATAATTGCGGCGGATAAAAAATATATTGCCTTTGTGGAGGTGAAGCAGCGCGGCAGTGCTGCAATCTATACCCCCAAGGAGGCGGTTACTTCGGAAAAACAGCGAAAATTGCGTCGTACGGCGATGCTGTACTTGCAAACCCATCGGGAGATTGAATTGCAACCGCGTTTTGACGTCATTTCCATTGTGATGGCGGAGAGTGATGACCCGATGCAGATGCAAGAGTTGACGCATGATATTGCTGCTTTTGATGCCGAAGATATGTATGCGACTGTTTGATCTGCATTGTGATACTCTGTATGGTTT
This sequence comes from Acutalibacteraceae bacterium, assembly GCA_045649855.1. Lineage (GTDB taxonomy): Bacteria > Bacillota > Clostridia > Oscillospirales > Acutalibacteraceae > URNF01. The sequence goes on from JAZRQN010000120.1 coordinate 21,312, forward strand.
GACCGAGCAGGACGGCGACATTTTGCAAAACGACGGACACGTGGATTGTGCGCGCGGATGTGCGTTTTCTCCGTGGTATCAGTGTTTTGCAATGTGGGTGCAGGACGGTATCGGTGAAACAGAGGCGACTGTCCAAATTAAGCGTATGCTGAAAACGGCATCGCGTTTTGAAAAACGGTATCCGACGTTGTTTCACGTTTTGCGAAACGGAAGTGAACTGTTTTCGACTCCACGCACACCGCTGACTGCGATTTTGACCATTGAAAACGGCGGCGTTGCGGCGGGTGGAGATGCTGTCCCTGTCGGATGGATCACGTCCGGCGTCAAAATGGTGTCGCTCACCTGGAACGGTGGCAACCGTTGGGCGGAAGGATGCGAAGGCGATTTCAAAAAAGGATTGACTGCGGCAGGGAAGCGGGCTGTGCGCACGATGGAAGCAAACGGCATTTTGCTGGATGCGGCACATCTGAATCGTCGCAGCTTTTGGGATTTGTGTAAACTTTCCACCCGTCCGTTTATAGTCAGTCATACAGCGTCAGCGGCGGTACATCCGTCCGCTCGTGCTCTCAATGATATGCAATTTTTGCAGATAAAACAAAGAGGCGGTATTGTAGGGTTAGACCTGTGTGCCGCACATTTGGGCGGTATCGGAACCGATCGGTTCATCGCACACTTGGAACACTTTTTATCGCTGGGCGGTAAACAGACGGTGTCCCTTGGTTGTGATCTGGATGGGATCGACCTGCCGCCGCAATATAACGGTATGCGTATATTGGAAACTTTGTACGACCGTTTATTACAACGTAATTACGCGGAAAGCCTGATCGATGACCTGTTTTACGACAATGCTTATCGGTTTATGAAACGGTATATCCGCTAATATTCAATACAAAGGATGATCAACTATGAAGTATCAAAGTACCCGAAACAGCAACGTAACGGTTTCTGCCGCCGAGGCGATCGCTCGCGGCATTTCCGAAGAAGGCGGCCTGTTTGTGCCGGTGGAATTTCCGTCGCTCACCGCCGCTGATCTGACAGCTTTTGCTGATAAAAGCTATGCTGATCGCGCGACCTTCATTCTGGATAAATTCTTGACCGATTTCACTAAGGAAGAGGTCAAAGATTGCGTGGACTCTGCGTACACCACCGAGAAATTTGGTGCGCATCCTGCACCCGTGTACACCTTGGATGACGGCGAACATATTCTCGAACTGTGGCACGGTCCGACCTGTGCATTTAAGGATATGGCGTTGCAGATTTTGCCGCATTTTATGCGCGTATCTGTCGGTAAGACTGCGGAAGGTAAAGAGATTATCATTCTGGTTGCCACTTCCGGCGATACCGGAAAAGCGGCTTTGGAAGGCTTTAAAGATGCACCGCATACCCGCATTTTGGTGTTCTATCCCGAAGAGGGTGTCAGCCCCATGCAGAAACTGCAGATGACTACCCAGGAGGGCAACAACGTCGCTGTTTGCGCGATTCGCGGCAACTTTGACGATGCGCAGACCGGTGTGAAAACCATCTTCACCGATCCTGCTGTGAAAGCGAAATTGGCGGAAAACGGTATGATGTTCTCCAGTGCCAACTCCATTAACTGGGGTCGTCTGGTTCCGCAGATCATCTACTATGTGTCTGCGTATTGCGACCTGCTCAAAGAGGGTAAAGTGAAACTCGGCGATGCGATCAACGTGGTCGTGCCGACGGGTAACTTCGGCAACATTCTCGCCGCTTATTATGCGTATAAGATGGGTCTGCCGGTTAACAAGTTCATCTGTGCTTCCAATGCCAACCACGTGTTGACCGACTTCATTGAAACCGGCGTATACGATCGTCGTCGTGATTTCTATACCACCACTTCGCCGTCGATGGATATTCTTATTTCCTCCAACTTGGAGCGTTTGCTGTACGATCTGACCGACCGCAACGATAAAGCGGTTGCTGATATGATGAACGCGCTGAAGAATGACGGCCGCTACACCGTTCCTGCAAATGTGTTGGAGAAACTGCAGGCGAGCTTTGTGGGCGGTTACAGTGATGACGAGGGTGTGGCGGAAACCATCCGCAACACTTTTGACAAACATAACTATCTGTTGGATACCCACACGGCTGTTGCGGTGCGTGTATATGAACAGTATCGTGAACAGACGGGGGATACCACCCCGACGGTAATCGCTTCCACCGCGAACCCGTACAAATTCTCCGCCAGCGTTCTGGATGCGCTGGGTAAAAACGAGGCGAATGCCGACGAGTTCCAAAAAGTAGAACTTCTGCAGACCGCTACAGGTGTTGCCGCTCCCGATTCTCTGCTTTCTCTGCGTGAGAAACAGGTGCGCTTTGCGGATATCTGCGACAGAGAAGGCCAGCAAGCGGTGGTATACGGCATGCTCGGCATCAAGGAGTAATTGAGATGTCTTTGTTTGTGATAGGGGACACGCACCTATCCCTTTCCACCAATAAACCGATGGATATTTTCGGCGGTTGGAATGCGCACGAACAGCGTTTGGAAACCAACTGGCGCGCTTTGGTTACGGATGCCGATACGGTGGTTATCCCCGGCGATATTTCCTGGGGAATGACCTTGGAGGAAGCAAAAGCCGACTTTGTGTTTTTGAATTCTCTGCCCGGTCGGAAGCTATTGCTCAAAGGTAATCACGACTATTGGTGGACCACACGTCGCAAAATGGATGCGTTTTTTGCGGAAAACGGATTGGATACGCTCACCGTCGTGCATAACGATGCGGTGGTCGTAGAGGACTCTGTCGCCGTGTGCGGCACGCGTGGGTGGTTTTTTGATGCGGAACAGGACGCTGATCAAAAGGTGCTCAATCGCGAAATCGGTCGTCTGCGTACTTCGGTGGAAGCGGCAGTCAAAACGGGTCTTGAGCCGATCGTGTTTTTGCATTATCCGCCCGTTTGGGGCGATGAACGGTGTCAGGCGTTTTTGGACGTGCTGTCGGAATTTGGCATAAAACGTTGTTTTTACGGACATGTGCATGGCCCGGGAATCGGGCAGGCGTTCAACGGAGAGATCGACGGCGTAACTTTACGTCTGGCTTCTGCGGATGCGCTGAAATTTGTGCCGCTGTATATTCCGTACATAAAATAATAATTTTTTAAAAAAGTATTGGCATTTTGAAAATATAGTGCTATAATACTTTGACGTATGTTAAAAGTCAGTAGGAGGAATAACCCATGAGCTTAAAAAATGCAACTAAAAAAGAAAACAACCGTGTAGAACTCGAGATCGAAGTGGATGCCGCTACTTTCGAAGCTGCTGTTGATGCCGCTTATCGTAAAGATATCCAGAATATCACCATCCCCGGTTTCCGCAAGGGCAAAGCGCCCCGTTCTTTGGTGGAAAAAATGTACGGCGAAGGCATGTTCTATGAGACTGCTGTCAACGACGTGTATCCCACTGCTCTGGACGAAGCGATCAAAGAGTCCGGCTATGAATATGTGGAAGACAAGATTGATTTCGATGTACAGTCTGTCGGCAAAGACGGTCTGAAATTTACCGCTGTTATCACCGTGAAACCCGAAGTGGAACTCGGCGAGTACAAAGGTCTCAAAGCCACCAGAAAAATCGCGGCTGTAACCGACGAAGACGTGGATGCAGAGATCAAAATGCTGCAGGAGCGCAACTCCCGTATGGTGTCCGTTGACGACCGTGCCGCTGAAATGGGCGACACCGTAACCTTCGATTTTGAAGGTTTTGTTGACGACGTGGCGTTTGAAGGCGGCAAAGCGGAAAATCACGCGTTGGTGCTCGGTTCCGGTCAGTTTATCCCCGGCTTCGAAGAGCAGCTCGTCGGCAAAAAGATTGACGAAGAGTGCGATGTGAACGTAACCTTCCCCGAAGAATATCATGCGGCTGACCTCGCAGGCAAACCCGCTGTGTTCAAATGCAAGATCCACGAGATCCAGACCAAAGAACTGCCCGAGCTCAACGACGACTTCGCGAAAGACGTCAGCGACTTCGATACCCTCGACGAACTGAAAGCGGACGCGAAAGCGAAACTGGAAGAGCGCCGTGCGGCTGCTGCTGAAGAAGAAGTCAGCGAGCAGTTGGTGGATGGTTTGATCGGCATTCTGACTGCTGACATTCCGGCTGCTATGTTCGAGAATGCGATCAACGAGTCTGTGCAGGACTTTGAATATCGTCTGCAGTCCCAGGGTCTGTCCTTGGATATGTATATGCAGTACACCGGCACTGACAAAGAAGCGTTCCGTGAGACCTTCCGTGAGCAGGCTGAGAAGAAAGTTAAAATGCGCCTGATCCTCGAGAAGATTGCGAAACTCGAGAACATTGTTCCCACCGCTGAAGATCTCGAAGCAGAATACAACCGCTATGCTGAGATGTACAAGATGGAAGCTGCGCAGATCAAAGCGTTCATCCCCGAGACCGCCCTGTCCGAAGACCTCGCCGTGCAGAAGGCTATGGACCTCGTGAAAGAAAACGCGAAGATCAGAAAGAGCAGCAAATAATCGTTGCATAACCATAAAAAATATGCCTAAACTTTAACCGAAATCCCGCACTTGCATTTTTGAGTGCGGGATTGTCGGCTATTTTGAAACAGGAGGATATCTTATGGAAAATATGGCTTTAGTACCTTATGTTGTCGAACAGACAAGCCGCGGCGAACGCAGTTATGATATTTTTTCTCGCTTGCTCAACGACCGCATTATTATGCTGTCCGATGAAGTGAATGATGCAACTGCTTCTTTGGTAGTGGCACAGCTTTTGTATTTGGAGGGACAGGATCCCGATAAGGATATCCATCTGTATATCAATAGCCCCGGTGGTTCTATCTCTGCCGGTATGGCAATCTATGACACTATGCAGTTTATCAAATGCGACGTGTCCACCATCTGCATCGGCCTTGCCGCCAGTATGGGTTCGTTCCTGCTTGCCGCAGGCGCGAAGGGCAAACGTTTGGCATTGCCGCACAGTGAAATTATGATCCATCAGCCGCTTGGCGGTGCGAAGGGTCAGGCGTCTGACATTAAGATTCAAGCGGACCACATCTTGTTTGTGCGCAACCGTATGAACAATTTGTTGGCGCAGATGACCGGTCAGCCGATCGAAGTGATTGAAAAAGACACCGATCGTGATAACTGGATGACCGCGGATGATGCGGTACGTTACGGTATTGTCGATCGCGTGATCACCCATCGCTGATTGTAAGAACGCTGAAAAGGAGGCGTAACCGATGCCTAAAAATGAAGATCAATTTGATATTTCGTGTTCATTTTGCGGTAAGCATCAAGATGAAGTATACCGTATCATCGCGGGTCCCGATGTATTTATCTGCAATGAATGCGTAGAATTGTGCCGCACTATTTTAGAGGACGGCGACGTGGCTTCGGACAGACGTCGTACCGCTTCCAAAGCGGAGGAGAAACCCGAGCAACTGCCCACGCCTATGGAGATCAAAGCGGCGCTGGACGAATATGTCATTGGACAGGATGCGGCGAAAATCGCGTTGTCTGTAGCGGTGTACAACCACTATAAGCGCATTTACTTCTCCGACAACATGGATACGGAAGTCGGTAAGAGCAACGTGCTCTTGCTTGGTCCTACCGGTGTCGGTAAAACTGCTCTTGCGCAAACGCTGGCAAAAGCGTTGCACGTACCGTTTGCAATCGCGGATGCTACCACGCTGACCGAAGCAGGTTACGTGGGCGAGGACGTCGAAAACATTCTGCTTCGTCTGATTCAGGCGGCGGATTTTGACGTTAAAAAAGCGGAACGCGGCATCATTTACGTGGACGAGATCGACAAGATCTCTCGCCGTAGCGAAAATCCCTCTATCACCCGTGATGTGAGCGGTGAAGGTGTACAGCAGGCGTTGCTGAAAATTCTGGAAGGCACGGTTGCCAATGTGCCCCCGAACGGCGGCAGAAAACATCCGCAGCAGGAGTTCATCCAGATTGACACTTCTAATATTCTGTTTATTTTGGGCGGTGCGTTTGACGGTATTGAGCAAACCATTGAAAAACGCATCGGTACGGGCGCTTTGGGCTTCGGTAATGAGGTGAAATCCAAAAAGGATATGACCCGCGCTGAAAAATTGCGCCAGTTGGTGCCGCAGGATCTTGTGAAATACGGCTTGATTCCCGAACTCGTCGGTCGTATGCCGGTGGTAACCACTTTGGAAGCGTTGACCGCTGAGGATTTGGTGCGTATTTTGAGAGATCCCAAGAATGCAATCTTGAAACAGTATCAAGCGCTCTTCAAATTGGATCAGGTGGATTTGGTGTTCACCGAAGATGCGTTGAAAGCGGTTGCTGAAAAAACGCTTGAACGCAACACGGGTGCTCGTGGCCTGCGTTCGGTGATGGAAGAGATCTTGACAACGTTGATGTTCGAGATTCCGTCCAATCCTGCCGTTGAAAAGGTTACGGTAACCTCCGACACGGTAAACAAGGGCGCTCAACCCGAAATTGTCCTCAACCCCGATAAGAAAGCGGCGCGTTTGACGCCGCAAGCGAAAGCAAAAGCCGGGCGGCGCAAAGTGAATGTATGATTTGTTAGCAGCGCCCTATGGTCGGCGCTGCTAACTTTTTCTATAAAAGGAGAACCATAATGTCTAAACGACTAATTAAAACGGCGACCCTGCCGCTGTTGCCGCTGCGCGGCATCGTGGTATTCCCGGGCATGCTGTTACATTTTGATATCGGCAGAAAGAAATCTGCTATGGCACTCCATGAATGTATGGAAGTGGACCAAACCATTTTTTTGATTGCACAGCGTAATTTAGCGGATGAAGATCCGGGCATTGAAGATTTGTATGCTACGGGCGTTGTCGCAAAAGTGCGTCAGATCTTAAAAACCTCTAACGAAACTGTCCGTGTGTTGGTAGAAGGCTTGTACCGCGCAAAGATTTCCGAAGTGGTGAATGCAGAACCCTTCTTTATGGTCAATGTGCGCGAACGTCCCGAACCTGCCAACCTCGAACCGATGCAGGAAGAAGCACTCATCCGCGAATGTCGTGCGCGTTTTGCTGAATATGCGGACGTGGCACAGGAGGATATTGCGCCTGATGTGATGATGGGGGTGGCAACCGCCTGTAAAGCAGGTTACCTTGCCGACTATATCGCAGCAAACCTGCCGATGCCGATTGAAGAAAAGTCGCTGATTTTGCATACGTTGCCCATCGTGCGCCGTGTGGAACAGTTGATGTCCATGCTCAGCCGTGAATGTGAAGTGCTGAAATTGGAAAAAGACATCCATGCGCGCGTGCAGGAACGTATGGACCAAAGCCAGAAAGAATATTATCTGCGTGAACAGATGCGTGTGATTGCTGAAGAACTGGGCGACGGGGATAACCCGTTGGAAGAAGCGCAGGAATACGAGCAGCAGATCAAGGCGTTGCAACTTGATGTGGAAGCGGAAAAGGTGTTGCTTAAAGAGGTGGACAAACTGGCAAAAATGCCTGTTGGTTCGCACGAAGCCACGGTGGTGCGCAACTATCTGGATACTTGTATCGCTTTGCCGTGGAACAAAGAGAGTGAATTGCATCTGGATCTGCACGCGGCGCGTCAGATTTTGGACCGCGACCACTACGGTTTAGATAAAGTGAAAGATCATATCGTGGAAACACTTGCTGTACATAGCTTGTCCGAGGAAATGAGGGGGCAAGTACTTTGCCTTGTCGGTCCTCCGGGTGTTGGTAAGACTTCTATTGCCAAATCGGTGGCGGAAGCAACGGGCAGACAGTATGTGCGTGTGGCGCTTGGTGGCGTGCATGATGAAGCGGAGATCCGCGGTCATCGTCGTACCTACCTTGGTTCAATGCCCGGTCGCATTATTCGTGCCGTGCAGCAAGCGGGTGTCAAAAATCCGCTGATTTTGTTGGATGAGATTGATAAAATGGCGAGTGATTATCGAGGCGATCCTACCTCTGCGATGCTCGAGGTGCTCGATTCCGAACAGAATAACACTTTCACCGATCACTATGTGGATCTGCCGTTTGATCTGTCCGGCGTGATGTTTATTACCACCGCCAATGATGCCGACGCCATTCCCGGCCCGTTATATGACCGTATGGATATTCTGCGTTTGCCCAGCTACACGGCGGAGGAGAAGTTCCATATTGCCAAAGGCTATTTGGTCAAAAAACAGTTGAAGCGCAATGGTATTTCTCAAAAACAACTGCGTATCCCCGATGCAACGTTGCGTGTGTTGATTGAAAACTACACCCGCGAAGCAGGTGTACGTGAACTGGAACGCGTGATTGGCCGTATCTGCCGCAAAGCCGCAAAACGACTGGTGGCAGGGGAGTGCAAGAGCATGACGGTGAACGATCCTGAGAAACTGCTCGGCCCGAAGAAATACCGCGACGATCCCACCGCTGTGAAAGATCAGGTCGGTGTGGTCAACGGTCTTGCTTGGACTGCCGTGGGCGGCGAAACGATGCCTGTTGAAGTCGCAGTAATGGATGGCACGGGCAAGATTGAGCTGACAGGTTCGCTTGGTGATGTGATGAAAGAATCTGCGCATACTGCAATCAGTTATGTGCGTTCGCAGGCGGATACGTGGAATATCGATAAAGATTTCTATAAAACGAAAGATATTCATATCCACGTGCCGGAAGGCGCTGTGCCGAAAGACGGTCCGTCCGCAGGTGTTACTATGGCAACCGCTATCATTTCCGCATTGACAGGTATTCCCGTCAAGGGCGATGTGGCGATGACGGGTGAGATCACCCTGCGCGGCAGAGTGTTGCCGATTGGCGGTTTGCGCGAGAAAACAATGGCGGCGTATACACACCATATGAAGACGGTCATTATCCCCGAGGAAAACACCCCTGATTTGGCAGAGGTGGATACCGAGGTGAAAAAACACGTGCAGTTTGTGTCTGCGTCTCAACTGGATACGGTGCTCAAAACTGCACTGGTGGGGAGGGCTTGATATGAAAATCGAGACAGCCGTGTTTGAAATGTCCGCGGCGCTGGCGACCCAGTTGCCCGAAGATACTTTGCCCGAAATTGCTTTTTCGGGCCGCTCGAACGTCGGCAAATCTTCCCTTATCAATAAGTTGCTCGGCAGAAAAAACCTCGCACGTACCAGTGCGACCCCCGGTAAAACCGCGTCCATCAACTTTTATAAGTTGTCTACTGCGCGTTTTGTCGATCTGCCCGGTTACGGTTTTGCGAAAGTATCGGACGCAGAAAAGCGTCGCTGGCGTGATCTGATCGGTGGCTATTTTGCCGCTGACCGTGATCTGCGTTTGGTGCTGCAACTGATCGATATGCGCCATAAACCCACAGCAGACGACGTGCAGATGATCAATTATATGATCGAAGAGGAGTTGCCGTTTATGGTGGTGCTCACCAAAGCGGACAAACTCAATAAAACGCAGTTTAAAGAGAATATGGCAATGTTTGACGCGTTTTTTGCCGACTATGAAGGCATCCAATATCTGCCGTTTTCCGCCGTTACGGGGGATGGGGCAGAACACTTACGCGAAATCATCGTATCTGTTACTGAAGAAGGTTGACAAATCGAAAAAAATCTTTTATACTATTTATGTTAAAAACTGTGATGGGAAATAAGCGGATTTTGTCGCTGTCAGAGAGAACGGTTACGTGTGTACGTGCTGTGAGACCGTTCGAGTGATATGCCGCGCGCCGTCCCTGAGTTCCGCTGCGATGAGTGGCGGCGTTCTCCGCGTTAAGGAATCAGAGTGGCACGGGAAACCGTGCAATTTGGGTGGTACCACGGACATCTCCGTCCCATATTTGGGGTGGAGGTGTCTTTTTCTTTACCCATCAAAGAAAGGAAGTAAACAATATGAAATGGACAGGTTTGAACGAACTGCGCGAGAAATATCTCGCGTTTTATGAGAGCAAAGGACATCTGCGTTTGCCCAGCTTCTCGCTGGTGCCGCAGGGGGATAAGTCTTTGTTGCTCATCAACTCCGGCATGGCACCGATGAAAAAGTTTTTCACGGGTGAAGTGACCCCGCCTCGCAAGCGTGTAACCACCTGCCAGAAATGTATCCGCACGCCCGACATCGAGCGCGTGGGTAAAACTGCTCGCCACGGCACCTATTTTGAAATGCTCGGCAACTTCAGCTTCGGCGATTATTTTAAACATGAAGCGACCGCTTGGGCTTGGGAATTCTGTACCAAGGTGTTGGAAATCCCCGAAGAGCGTATCCATATCAGTATTTATCAGGATGACGATCAGGCGTTTGACATCTGGACCAAAGAGGTGGGTGTCAACCCCGATTGCATCGTGCGTCTGGGCAAAGAGGACAACTTCTGGGAGCATGGCTCCGGTCCTTGCGGTCCTTGCTCGGAATTGCACTTTGATCGTGGCGAAGAATACGGCTGCGGTTCTCCCACTTGCGGTGTCGGCTGTGATTGCGACCGTTATATGGAGTTCTGGAACTTGGTGTTTACCCAGTTTGACAGCGATGGCGAAGGCACCTATACGCCTCTTGACCATCCCAATATCGATACCGGCATGGGCCAGGAACGTCTCGCTTGCGTGATGCAGGGTGTTGCCAACCTCTTTGAGGTGGACACCGTGCAGAACATCATGAAACATATCAGCAAAATTGCTGGCGTGAACTATCACGAAAACGAGAAACAGGACGTTTCTCTGCGCGTGATCACCGACCACATCCGTTCCACCACCTTTATGATCGGCGACGGTGTGATGCCTTCCAACGAGGGCAGAGGCTATGTGCTTCGCCGTTTGCTCCGCCGTGCCGCCCGTCATGGTCGTTTGCTCGGCATCCGTGAACCGTTCTTGTATGAAGTGGCGGAAACGGTGATTGCGGAAAATATGTCTGCATATCCCGAACTCGCGGAGAAAAAAGATTTCATTCAGAAACTTATCCACACCGAAGAGGTGGCATTCGGCAAAACCATCGACAGCGGTCTTGCTCTGCTGGATGAAGTGCTTCAGAATATGGAAGGCACTGTCCTGCCCGGTGAAGATGCGTTCAAACTGTATGATACCTATGGTTTCCCGCTGGATTTGACCGCGGATATTCTGGAAGAAAAGGGCTTCACCGTGGATGAAGACGGCTTCCAGAAACTGATGAAAGAACAAAAAGAGCGTGCTCGTAACGCTCGTAAAGATGCAGGTGCGGACGCTTGGAAAGGCGGCGCTTCGGTTGCTGAACAGTTGGATGCCTCCAAGTTTGTCGGGTACACCGATCTGACTGCTGATGCTAAAGTTGTGGCGCTGATTCAGGATAACGAACTGGTTGAAACGGTCGCTGAAGGCGAAGTGGCAACAGTTGTGTTGGATGTAACCCCGTTCTATGCGGAAAGTGGCGGTCAGGTTGGCGATATCGGTGTGATCACCACCGCCAACGGTTCTTTCAAGGTGGAGAACACCGTGAAAACTCACAGCGGCGTTGTGGTGCACAGCGGTACGGTTGTGAGCGGTGCGCTGATGAACGGCGATGCCGCTACCGCACAGGTGGATGAAACCACCCGTCGCAGCACCATGCGTAACCATACCGCAGCGCATCTGCTGCAAGCGGCATTGCGTGAAGTGCTGGGCACTCACGTACAGCAGGCAGGTCAGTTGGTAAATGACAGCCGTATGCGCTTTGACTTCACCCATTTCTCTGCGATGACTGCAGAAGAAATTAAACAGGTGGAAACCCTGGTCAACGGTTGGATTCTCAAAAATATCGCTACCGATATTGAAGAAATGCCCATTGCCGAAGCGAAAAAGCGTGGTGCTATGGCGCTGTTTGGCGAGAAATACGGCGAGGTTGTCCGTGTGGTTGCCGTGCCGGAAGTTTCGGTTGAATTCTGCGGCGGTACTCACGTGGCGGCGACAGGTGAACTCGGTCTGTTCCGCATTCTGTCCGAAAGTTCGGTTGCGGCAGGCGTTCGCCGTATTGAAGCGGTAACCGGCAGTTACGTGCTGGAACTGCTCGATAAACAGGTGGCACTGATGAATGAAACCGCTGTGGCACTCAAAGCAAACGTTGCTGATGATATTGCGCGCCGTGCTGCGCAGGTGATGAACGATCTGAAAGCGGCGGAAAAAGAACTTGCGGATCTGAAAGCGGCGGAAAGCGCAGGTAAAATGAAAGAGATGCTGGCAAACGCCAAAGCGGTTGGCGGTGTGCGCGTGATTACCGCGGCTGTGGACGGCTTGAACGGTGATGGCATCCGAGCAATGTGCGACAGTTGCCGTGATACCGCAGGCGAAGACGCCGTTGTGGTGCTCGCAGGTGTCTGCGAAAACAACGTTACGTTCGGTTGCTTCTGTGCGCCTGCCGCTATCAAAGCGGGTGCGCACGCAGGCAATATCGTTCGTGAGGTTGCCACCATTTGCGGCGGTAAAGGCGGCGGTCGCCCTGACATCGCAATGGCAGGCGGCAAAGATGTTACTGCCGTAACGAAAGCGCTCGAAGCAGTGGAAGGTATCGTACTTTCGATCTTGAAATAAGAGGTGGACACCATGGATTGTCTGTTTTGTAAAATCATAGCAGGAGAGATCCCGTCGAATAAAGTGTACGAGGATGACAAAATTCTCGCATTTCACGATATCGCCCCTGCGGCACCGACCCATTTCCTGGTAATCCCGAAAACGCATATTACTGGTGCTGGTGCCATTACCGCTGAAAACGCGGAATTGGTGGGCTACATCTATGCGAAAATTGCGGAAATCACCAAGCAGTTGGGCGTGGAATCCTATCGTGTGGTAACCAATTGCGGCGCGGATGCAGGTCAGACGGTATTTCATCTGCATTTCCACGTGCTTGCCGGTAAAGTTTTGGGAGCGATGGCGTAAACATGAATTTTGTCATCATCGACCTGGAATGGAACGGCACGTATGTGAAAAAAGTACACGGATTTTTCAACGAAATTATTGAGATCGGTGCTGTAAAATTGAATGCTGATATGCAGGAGGTTGATCGTTTTCAGGCGATCATCCGTCCTGCTGTCAGCAAAAAACTGACAAAACTCGTTACCGATCTTACCAGCATCACCGACGAAGAACTGACCGATGGCGGCACGTTTACGGGCGCTATGGCGGCGTTCAAACGGTTTCTCGGCAAAGAAGAAACGGTGATCCTTACCTGGAGCACTACCGATTTGCTGGTGTTTTTGGAAAACTATCGGTATTTCTGTAAAACGGATACCATCCCGTTTATGTCCGCTTATGTGGATTTGCAGGCGTATTATCAAACCATCGCGAACATTCCGATGGCGCAGCAACCGGGACTGTCCAAAGCCGCTGAAGCACTTGGCATCAATGAAGAGGACGTTGCGCATCACCGTGCGTTGGACGATAGTGTGCTCAGTGGTCGTATTCTGCAAAAGGTGTACGACAAACAGCGGTTTGACGAGATGATGCGTCCTGCGGACGATGCGTTTTACGCGCGTATTACATTTAAGAATACGTATGTTACCGATGTGAACGATCCGTTGGTGAAAAAGGAATATTTGCGTTTCAGTTGTGCGGATTGCGGCGCGAAGTTGGTGTTTCATAAGAAATAGCGACCGCACAATCGGGCGATTGCGTCGCTCGGTGTCTGCGAGCGGTGCGGCAAGAAATTCAATGCACACGTGCAGAT
>JAZRQN010000121.1:0-28011 GCA_045649855.1 Acutalibacteraceae bacterium
AAAAAACCGACCCTGTTGGGTCGGTTTCTGTTTTGAATTATAACGCATATTTTAATACAAAAGTGTCTTGGTGCATTTTGGTGCACCACTCGGCAGTTTTGGTGCATTGCTGATTTCTTTGGTGCATTTTGATTTTTGGTATGCGAAAAAATGATTTCATATTTGTATAAGCTAAAACATTTTGCTATTGTACTCAGTTTCTATTGAGTTAACAATATTATGAATATGCTCCCAAGCTCCATCTTGAAGTTCACTACCAAATTCGTATCGTTCTTTATACGATTTTAACTCCGCTTCTTTTTCGACGATTTTTGCTGCAATTGTTGCAAGAATTTTTTTGTCAATTTCAAATGGAGCCGTCCCACGAAATTCACAACATCTTTGACGCCAAATATATTGAAAGGCAATTAAAAGGTCACAGGGAGTACCATTCATTAAACATAATAATGCATCTTCAAAAAGCTGTTTTATTTCATAATCATTTCTGAAATATTCATATATTCCGGAAGAAAGGATAACACCATAATCGTGCTCTCCTGGGTATTCTCGATGAGAGAAAAAGTAGTTGTTTTTTCCTACTAACAAATCTGATAATTCGTTTTTACCAATGCTTTCTGAAACACGGTCTGATATCCAGTTAGACTTTTTCGCAGGTTTTAGTGTAGAATTTTCTTCCACTTCCGCTGTCATTGCAGGTTTGCTTTTCGTCTTGAAAAAATTTAAGATTCCCATTTGATTTGTACTCCTAAAATTTTTTATTATTATAAACGATTTGCAAATAAATTGCAATATAATGCAATGAAACAAAACTGGAGTTAATGACACTTATCTTTTGAGTTGAGTGTCATTGTTATTTGTTCTGGTGCGAAAATGAGAGGTTGGAGTCACTCAACTTCGACTTTTGTATGTTCAATTTTGATACAATGAAACTAATCTTTTGTACTGGAACAGCAAAAACCTTGTGACACAAGGCTTTTTGCAAAAAGAAAAGAACGAAAATTGCAACACCTATGGTATCATAACTTTCGTTCTTATGTGGTGGGAGCGGGTGGATTCGTGAACCACTGGAGTTCGCAAGCGAACTCCTGCAATTTCTCTTGGCGGTTTAGACAACCGCCATTTTGCTTTGCAAAACCGAGAAATTTGCATCGGCCTTCTCAAACACCGCACTCGACCAAAACAAAAAACCGACCCTTTTGGGTCGGTTTTTTGTTTGGTGGGAGCGGGTGGATTCGAACCACCGAAGTCGAAGACAACAGATTTACAGTCTGCCCCCTTTGGCCACTCGGGAACACTCCCATATTCAAAACGCAAGTAGGATTATAACAAGAAGTGTGCGCTTTGTCAACACTTTTTTTTGAAAATCTCATAAAATCGTAAAAAAGATATTTTTGAAAAATATTTTGAAAAAATTCAAAAAAAGTGTTGACTTTTTAGAATTGTCGTGGTATAGTATCACTCGTCCCCAAGAGAGGACAACAAAAGTTGGTGCTGATGGCGGTGAGGGTACACCTGTTCCCATACCGAACACAGAAGTTAAGCTCACTTGCGCTGAAGATACTCGGCTGGAAGCGGCCCGGGAAAATAAGAAGGCGCCAACACAACAAGGACACAACCAATCGGTTGTGTCTTTTTTCTTTTTCTCCGCCGTTTTGCGTTGACAAAACGAGGGCTTCGGGGTAAAATACTTATGTTGAGTGGACTGAACAGTCGCGTGCGGTTACGCATGAGGAAAGTCCGAGCACCACAGGGCGGGATAACGGCTAACGGCCGCCGAGGGTGACCTTAGGGAAAGTGCAACAGAGATATACCGCCCGTCTTTGACGGGTAAGGGTGGAAAGGCGAGGTAAGAGCTCACCGGCGCACAGGAGACTGTGCGGCCCTGCAAACCCTATCCGGTGCAACGCCGACTGGAACGATACATTTGCCCGATGTGTTCCGAAGGGCGGCTTGAGCTGTCTGGCAACAGGCAGTCGAGATAGATGACTGTTCACGACAGAACTCGGCTTACAGGTCCACTCAACCTATCCTTGCTTTTTAGATTAAAGTAGGATATACTGTATATATCGTATCAGAAAGGAAGTTTTCGTATGCAGATTACCAAAACCACCATCATCGGCGACATTCTCGATATGGACCGCACCACCGCTCCCTATTTCCTCGAAATGGGTATGCATTGCCTGGGTTGCCCCTCCGCAAGAGGCGAGACCTTGGAGCAGGCTTGTATGGTGCACGGCGTTGACTGTGATGCGATGGTCGAAAAGATCAACGCACATCTGGCAGGCAAATAAGAATTCGCAAAAGGTGTTACAGTCACTGTAACACCTTTTTTGCTATGGAGTGTAGTATGGTTATCAGCGAACGATTGCAAATCATTGGCGGCTATGTACGGCAGGGAAGTCGTGTTGCCGACATCGGCACCGACCACGGGCTATTACCCATCTGGTTGGTGAGTAATGCGGTATCACCGTCTGCGGTCGCATCCGACCTGCGCGAAGGCCCTGCTTCGGTTGCACGCAAAAACGCCGAAAAGGCAGGCTTTACCGATCGCATTGACGTGCGTGTGGGAAACGGCCTTGCACTTGTATCTCCCGACGAGGTGGATGACATCGTGATTGCGGGGATGGGCGGCGAGACTATTGTGGAAATCTTGTCGGCGGCACCGTGGGTTCTCAATGGGCGTTACCGCCTGGTTTTACAGCCGATGTCCCACGCAGAAATCCTGCGTGAGTGGCTGTATCAAAACGGATTCAAAACCGATGTGGAAACGATATTTGAAGACGGCGGCAGAAGTTACGTATTGATTGTTACCGCATATGACGGCACAAAACGGCCGTTTGATGCGTTTGATTGTTGGCGTGGCGAGATGGAGAGCGCGGTCGGTCGTCCCTATTGGGTAAAGACTGCCGCGTATTTGCAGGAACGCGCAAACGGTTGTGTTGCACGCGGCGACCGACAGGCGGCGGATGCATTCCGTGCCATTGCCGAAAAATTGTTACAACTCTGTGAGGTGTAAAGGATGTTACTGAAAGAAATCGTATACTTTTTGGAACAAAAAGCGCCTGCCGCAACGGCGGAGGAATGGGATAACGTCGGTTTGCTGGTGGATACGGGTTGCGAAGAGATCGCAACCGCGGTGGTAGCGTTGGATGCTACCCCTGCGGCGCTCGCGTTTGCCGTGGAGAATGGCGCGAAATTGCTCATTACCCATCATCCGATCATCTTCTCACCGCTTTCTGCCGTAACGGCGGATATGCCTGCCATGGCGGCGCTGACGGCTGGGGTGTCGGTGCTGTCGCTGCACACCAACCTGGATAAAGCGGCAGGCGGTGTCAACGATACGCTTGCCCGATTGCTGGCTTTGCGCGACGTGCGTGTGGCGGCGGACGGCATGACCCGTCTTGGCGAACTGGAAGCACCCATGACGGCACCCGATTTTGCGGCGTATGTTTCCAAAACGCTGGATACCCCCGTATCCTACACCTACGGTCGCATGGTCAAGACGGTCGCTGTTTGCGGCGGTGGTGCAGGGGACGGCGTGTTTGCATTTGCGGATGCGGCTGACGCTTACGTTACGGGCGAGATCAAACATCATGAGTTTTTGGCGGCAAAAGACCGCTTGTTCACAGCGGTAGCGGCAGGACATTACGCAACCGAAGTTCCTGTGGTGGATACGCTGACGG
The DNA here is from genome assembly GCA_045649855.1 of Acutalibacteraceae bacterium. Classification (GTDB taxonomy): domain Bacteria; phylum Bacillota; class Clostridia; order Oscillospirales; family Acutalibacteraceae; genus URNF01. The sequence goes on from JAZRQN010000121.1 coordinate 3,684, forward strand.
CTTGGCTTCGCGAGGCTTTTCCCACCCTGTCGGTGTTACCGTTCCACGATGAAGCACCCTACAAATCGGTATTGAGGTAAAAACAATGGCTTTAGACGGCGTATATCTCTCTTGTCTGAAACGTGAACTGGAAACCACCTTGTGCGATACGCGTATCGACAAGATTTTCCAGCCGACCAAGGAAGAACTGGTTATCGCATTCCGCGGACGGGAGAAAAATTGTAAATTGTATATTTCGGCACGGGTGAACTCGCCGCGCATCCATTTCACCGACGTGAAACTGGAAAACCCGAAACAACCCCCGATGTTTTGTATGTTACTGCGCAAGCGGATGACCGGCGGCCGCTTTGTGGCGGTACGACAGCAGGGCGCGGAACGTGCTTTGTACCTCGATTTTGACTGTGTCAACGAATTGGGGGACGTGGTACGCCTGACCCTTGCCGCGGAAGTGATGGGTAAGTACAGCAACGTGATACTGGTGGATGAAAACAATCGCGTGGTGGATGCGGTGAAACGTGTAGACCTCACCATGTCCCCCGTGCGCCCCATTTTGCCGGGGGTGCAGTATGACGTGCCGCCCAAGATGGAAGGACGGCTGGATATTGCACTTGCCGATCCGCAAGATGTTGCAAATAGGGTAATGAACGACGGCAGACCGCTGTCCACCGCCATTTTGCAGAATACTTGCGGTTTAGCACCGCTGCTTTGCCGCGAAATCGCGGTGCGTGCGGCAGGGGATGTGGATGCTCCCTCGAACACGCTCTCCGCTGACGAACAGGAGAAATTGATAGAGCAACTCACCCGTTTGCATCGTATTGCGACGGGGGCGGATGAAGGAAAACCCTATATTTTGTACAAGGAAAACGGCGTACCGCAGGAATACAGCGTGATTCCGCTGATTCAATACGGACTATCTGCTGTCGGCAAAGAAGCGAATAGTTTTTCGGCGGTATTAGATGAGTTTTACGAGAAAAAAGATGCCGCCGAGCGTATGAAACAACGCACGGCGGATATCACCCGCGTGCTTTCCACCAACCGCGATCGATTGGTGCGCAAACTGACCAACCAGCGCAAAGAGTTGGCGGAGTCGGGGGATCGTGAACGCAACCGCGTGTATGCCGATCTCATCAACGCCAATATTTACGCTATTCCGAAAGGCGCGGATACGGCGACGCTCATCAACTATTTTGATCCTGATTGTGCTGAGATTGAAGTGCCGCTCGACCCTGCACTGTCTGCGGCGGCGAATGCGCAGAAATACTATAAAGCATACCGCAAGGCGCAAACCGCCGAGCGTGTGCTTGCCGAGCAGATTGAAAAAGGCGAAGCGGAACTGTTGTATTTAGAATCGGTTGCGGACGCGCTGGCGCGTGTGGCAACATCGGCGGAAATCGACGAACTGCGCGGAGAGTTGGCGGAAGGCGGCTATCTGCGGATGAGAAACGGCGCGAAACCGACTCGTGTGGTATTGAAACCCAAAACGTATATTTCGGACGACGGTTTTACCATTTTGGTTGGGCGCAATAACGTGGAAAACGATCGCCTGACCACCAAGACCGCCAAAGGCAGCGACATCTGGATGCACGTGAAAAACATTCCCGGTTCGCACGTTGTGGTGCTGTGCGAGGGGCAAACACCGCCCGACACCACTTTGACCCAAGCGGCTGTTTTGGCGGCACTGCATTCCAAAGCCGCCGACAGCAAGCAGGTGCCTGTGGATTATACTCCCGTGAAATTTGTGCACAAACCTGCAGGTGCAAAACCCGGCTTTGTGATTTACGACACCAATCGTACTGCCTACGTAGACCCCGATCCTGCGCTTGCTATGCGGTTGTTGCAGGAATAAGATTGTGGAAAGGGGGAGACTGTATGTGTAAGCGCATACTTGCCCTGTGTTGTATCGCGTGTTTGATGCTGTGCGGCAGTGGATGTTATACCACCATTGTCGAATACGTAGAAATCATCGAAGATACAAACGAGGGCACGTCGGTGCGTCTGCCGGACGTGCCGCTCATTTCACAGTTTCCCGAATTCCCTGCAGGGTGCGAGTCTACCTGTGCCGTGATGGCGCTGCAATATGCAGGCGAGGATATCACGGTCGCGGAATTTATCGACGAGTATTTGCAGCCAAACGACGATTTTTATTATAAAAACGGCGACCTGCACGGCCCTGATCCGTTCAAGGAATTTGCAGGCGATCCGCGGGATACGGCATACGGTTGTATGGCGCCCGTGATCGAACAAACGCTGATCCGCTATTTTGGATCGGACGAGCGTGTCAGCAATCTGTCGGGAATCGATCTGGACGAGCTGTGTGAGCAGTATGTGGCGACAGGCACCCCCGTTCTCACCTGGGTAACGGTGGGTATGAAAGAGATTGTGGAGGGGGACAGTTGGGTGTTGCCCGACGGTGAAACGTACACCTGGCCGCGCGGTGAACACTGTATGCTGTTGGTCGGCTATACCGACAGCAAATACGTTTTCCACGATCCGTACACAGGCAAAGTGAAGCGATACGAGAAATCTCTTGTGCAATCCCGTTATGAAGACTTGGGGAAACAAGCGATTGCCGTTACATAAAGAAAAGCGACAAGTCAAAACGACTTGTCGCTATTTTGTTTATTATAAGTTTTCCAGCACCCATTCGGCACATTTGATACCGTCAACGGCGGCGGAAAGGATACCGCCTGCGTATCCTGCGCCCTCACCGCAAGGGTACACGCCGATAAGGGCGGATTGCCCCGTTTCCTGATTGCGCAGGATGCGCACGGGGGAGGAAGAACGGGATTCGATGCCCGTCAGCACCGCATCGTAGCGGTCAAAGCCTTTGATTTGTTGCCCGAACATCGGCAGTGCCGCTTTGAGAGAGGCGGCAACAATGGGTGGCAGACATTCCCGTAAATCGCACAGGGTGATGCCCGGCTGGTAAGAGGGGGCAATATCGCCGAGTGCTTGGGATGCGCGGTCTTTGAGAAAGTCGCCCACCAGTTGCGCAGGTGCTTTGAAATTGCCGCCACCGAGTGTGAAAGCGAGTGCCTCCCATTTTTGCTGAAAATCAAAACCTGAGAGCGGATGTGCGGTGTCAAAATCTTCAGGGCCGACACCGACCAACAGCGCACTGTTGGAGTTTTCTGCCGTGCGGGCATGTTCACTCATACCGTTGACCACCAAACGACCCTGTTCGGATGCCGCCGCGACTACCTCGCCGCCGGGACACATACAGAAGGTGTATACCCCTCTGCCGTTTTTAGGACGGCAGTTGAGTTTGTAATCGGCAGCGCCCAGTGCAGGATGTCCGGCAAACGCGCCGTACTGACTTTCATCAATCATTACGCGCGGATGTTCCACACGCACACCCACTGCAAACGGCTTTTGTTCCATCGGCGCGCCGTGCGCATACAGCATACGAGCGGTGTCATCTGCGCTGTGTCCGATGGCGAACACGGCGTGCTCGCACGGGAATTCTTTGGTACCGTCGGGGGTGCTCACGACAACTGCCGACAATGCACCGTTTTGGATTTGCACGTCGGTAACCGTATGTTCAAACAGCACCTGTCCGCCCAAAGATTCAATCTGTTTGCGGATGTTTTTTACCGTTTCACGCAGTTTATCCGTGCCGACGTGCGGTTTTGCCTGCCACAAAATTTCTTCGGGCGCACCTGCCGCCGCCAGCGTTTCCAACACGTGTCTGCAACGGGGATCTTTGATGCCCGTGTTCAGTTTGCCGTCCGAGAACGTACCTGCACCGCCTTCGCCGAATTGCACGTTGGAGACGGGATCTAAAATACCTGTCAGGCGAAAGCGCTCTACGTCCTGCTGACGAGTGTCCACGTCTCTGCCGCGTTCGAGCAAAATGGGGCGCACCCCTGCTTTGGCAAGGGTGAGTGCGGCGAACAGACCTGCAGGACCACTGCCCACCACGATGGGCGGTGTTTGGGGTGCAGACACGGTTTTCGGCAAAATGTACGCGTTGCTTTTCGGTATGGTAACGGCGGCATCGTTCGCGCGCCGCACCAGCGTTTCAGCATCGAGCGCGGTGGTAACGTCCACCGTTACGGTGAAATGCACGTTGTCTTTTTTACGTGCATCAACCGATTTTTTAGATATACGCAGCGTTTCGATTTGATTTTCTTTGATTTTGAGTTTTTTCGCCGCCGCATTTTTCAGCATTGCTGTATCAAAGATGAGCGGCATACGGATCGCGGAAACACGAACGGTCATACGCCACCTGCTTTCAATCGGCGGAAGATACCGCCTGCCGCTACTGCGGCGGCGGGGAATGCAAATTGCAGGTTAAAGCCGCCGCAATCGCCGTCCACGTTCAGCACTTCGCCTGCGGCAAAGATGCCTTTTTGGTAGCAGGATTCCATCGTGTTATCGCTGAATTCGTTGGCGGTAATACCGCCTGCGGTTACCTGTGCACCTGCAAAGCCTTTGGTGCCCAGCACTTTGAATTCCCAGTTCTTGAGCAGGTGTGCAAGCGCCGCGATCTGTTCACGGGTGAGGGTGGCAACATCATCGGTAAGGGTAAGACCTGCCGCACGCACGGCAGTCTGTCCGATGCGCTTGTTGAGGAATCCCGTCAGATAATTTTCAAGGGTTCTGCCTTTGATAGAGGTGCGACGGGTGAGAATGGTGGCAAGATCCCGCTCGGTCATATCGGGGAACAGGTCGAGCGAGGCGATGCAATCGCCTTTTTTCTGCCGTTCCCAATCGCCTGCCAAACGGGAAACCTGCATCACGGCAGGACCCGAAAGGCCGTAATCGGTGAACAGAATTTCACCTGTTTCAGAGCGGGCGCGGTTGCCGACACGGATGGTTACGGTGCCGTCTACGCGTAAGCCTTTCATCGCTTTCACAAAGGTGATGTCGGTTTTCAGTTGCACAATAGAGGGGAACAACGGTGTGCGGGTGTGTCCGAGAGCGGTGAGCAGGCTGTAGCCGTCCACGCTGCCGCCCAGCGACGGCGCGGCGGCACCACCTGTTGCGACCAGCACCGTTTTGGCAAAATAGTTGCCGTCTTCGGTTGCCACGCAAAAAACGTCTTTATCGCGTTTGACGGCGGTAACGGCAGTGTCGCATTGCTCAACAACGCCGAGCAGTGCGGCTTCGATGCGCAACTGATCCAGCACCGCCGCCGCTTGTTCTGCGCGCGGATAATATTTGCCGTCCGCGCGTTTCACGCAGGCGACACCGATACTGTTGAAAAAGGCGACAACGTCCGACGGTGAAAACTGACGGATAATCGCATCTGCCATATGACGATCGCCGTGATAGCGGTCGGGGGTGGCGTTTGCGTTGGTGATATTACAAGTGCCGTTTCCGGTCGCGAGCAGTTTTTTGCCCACACGCGCCTGCCGTTCCAGCAGTAAAATCGAACAAGCGGTGTGATTGCGCTCAAAGCTGCGACCGAGCAGCACGGCCGCGGTTAAGCCTGCGGCGCCGCCGCCTATAATGATGGTATCGTAAGTTTGCATATAGTTGCTCCTTTAGTTAGCGGAGGAATTTCCCGTAATGGTAAATAAATCGGCAACCGCACGGGACAGCGAGAGGTTTTGCGGTGTAGACAAGGTGGGGTCAACAGCAATCACGGCATCCACCGCGTCCTTTGCTTCACGCAGTACCGACATATCGGTTGCGAGGTCAGCAATACGCATTTTCGGCAGACCGTGTTGGCGATTGCCGAAAAAGTCGCCCGGTCCGCGCATTTTGAGATCTTCTTCTGCGATTTTAAAGCCGTCGCTCGTATCACACATGGTCTTCATACGGTGCTTGGCATCTTCGCCTTCTGCATCCGAAACCAGAATACAGGTGGAAGCGTGCTTGCCTCTGCCGACACGTCCACGCAACTGATGTAACTGTGCCAAGCCGAATCGCTCGGCGTTCTCAATTACCATCAAAACGGCGTTGGGTACATCCACGCCCACTTCAATGACCACGGTGGAAATGAGCACGCCGATTTCTCCGTTTGCAAAAGCATGCATCACGGCATCTTTTTCTTTTGCAGGCATTTGTCCGTGCAACAATGCTGTGGGGATACCTGCCAGCGCACCGTTTTTGAGTGTTTCATAATAGGTGGTCGCGGCGGTAAGGTCGGCGATCTCATCGTTTTCTTCTACCAAGGGGCAGACGATGTATGCTTGCCGTCCCTCTGCAATATGTTTGCGGATAAAGCGGTAGATGCGCTCGTGATATCCGCCGGTAACCGCATAGGTTGCGATCGGCTGTCTGCCGGGCGGCAGTTCGTTCAAAACAGAAACGTCCAAATCACCGTAAACCAAGAGGGCAAGGGTGCGCGGAATGGGGGTGGCGGACATCACCAGCAGGTGCGGATGCTTACCCTTAGCGGCAAGGGTCGCACGCTGTGCAACGCCGAAACGATGCTGTTCGTCGGTGATGACCAGTCCCAGATTTTGAAACACAACCTTGTCTGAAATGAGTGCGTGTGTACCGACCACGATGTCAGCAGTGCCGTTTGCGAGTTCAGAAAGCACCTCTCGCTTTTGCTTGGCGGTCATAGAACCTGTCAGCAGACGGATGTTGAGTGTATCTCCGAGCAATCCTTTGAGCGAGGACAGATGTTGTCTTGCTAAGATTTCGGTAGGCGCCATCAAGGCGGTTTGCAGTCCGTTTTTAGCGGCGGAGTAGGCAAGACCTGCCGCGACCGCCGTTTTGCCGCTGCCAACGTCGCCTTGAACGAGACGGGACATTGGATGCGGTTTTTGCATATCGCCGATACCGTCCGCGATCGCACGGCGCTGTGCGCCTGTCAAGGTGAACGGCAGGCGTGCTTCAAAATCGGCGGTGAAATCTTGTGTGATCACGCAACCGGTTCTCGCGCGGTTGCGACCGCGCAGTTGGGAAAGACCCAACTGGAATAAAAACAGTTCTTCAAATATCAATCGACGCCGCGCAATGGACAGTGCGGATGCATCTTTTGGGAAATGGATATTTTGCAACGCATAGCGTGCGGTGCAAAGTCCGTATTGTTGTCGAATGTCATTGGGCAACCATTCGTCATCCAACAAGTTGCTCACATCGGATAACAACTGTTGCACATTGGTTTCAATGCCACGGGAGGTAAGCCCGTTCGTTTGCGGATAGATGGGGCGGATACGTTCACCGTGTTCGGGGGTGTCAATGAGCGGTGCGGTCATTTCATACCCAAACCCTTTGTGTTGCACCGTGCCGAACAGCAACAATTCCTGCCCTTTTTCAATCTTTTTGGCGGTGAAAGCGGCGTTGAACAGAGTAACGTTCATCAGATTTTCACCGTCCGCCACGCGGAATTTATACAGGGTCATATTTTTGCGGATGGGGTGTGCGGTCGGTGCTTGGAGCACCACTACCGATACGCAGGCTGGCGCATCAAACGGTGCATCGGCTATGCTGCACGGTGTTGACCAGTCTTCATAGGTGCGCGGATAGAGATGCAGTAAATCATACAGGGTCAGAACTCCCATTTTGCGGTATAATTCCGCGCGTTTCACACCGACACCTTTGAGGGTGTCGATTGGTTGTTTCAAATATTCGTTCATACTGCACCTCCTTTTCTACTGAAAAAGCGGCGCTCGGTTGAGCGCCGCTTTTGTGTTAGCAAATTATTTCGCGTAATCAACGGCACGATTCTCACGGATGAGATTGACCTTGATCTGACCGGGGTAATCCATATTTTCCTCGATGTTCTTCGCGATGTCGCGGGCGAGAATGGTCATCTCGTCGTCGCTGACAACTTCGGGACGAACCAGAATACGAATTTCACGGCCTGCCTGGATGGCGAAGGAACGTTCAACGCCGTTGAAGGAGTTGGCGAGTTCTTCCAATTTCTCCAGACGTTTGATGTAGTTTTCGAGGTTTTCACGGCGAGCACCCGGACGAGCGGCGGAAATGGCGTCAGCCGCCTGCACGAGGCAAGCAACAACGGTGGAAGCTTCCACGTCGCCGTGGTGCGCCTGAATGGCGTGAACCACCGCTTCGTTCTCTTTGTACTTGCGAGCGATGTCCACACCAATCTCCACGTGGGAACCTTCGATCTCGTGGTCAACCGCTTTGCCGATATCGTGCAACAAACCTGCTCTGCGAGCGATGGTGGGATCGATGCCCAACTCGCTTGCCATCATACCGGACAAGAACGCAACCTCCATCGAGTGATCGAGCACGTTCTGGCCGTAACTGGTGCGATAACGCAGACGACCGAGCAAACGGACGATTTCGGGATGGATACCGTGCATGCCGGTTTCCAGAATGGCGCGTTCACCCTCAGCTTTGATAGTGGCTTCCACCTCTTTGCGAGATTTCTCCACCATTTCTTCAATGCGAGCGGGATGAATACGACCGTCGGTAATCAGTCTTTCAAGCGACAGACGAGCGATCTCGCGGCGAACCGGATCGAAGCAGGAAAGGGTGATGGCTTCGGGGGTATCGTCGATGATGAGATCCACGCCGGTCATGGTCTCGATGGCGCGGATGTTGCGGCCTTCGCGACCGATGATGCGGCCTTTCATTTCGTCGTTGGGCAACGGCACGACCGACACGGTGGATTCAGCCACCTGATCAGCCGCCACACGCTGAATAGCGTGGGAAATGAGATAACGAGCACGCTGATCGGCTTCGTCTTTGAGTTGTGCCTCGTATTCGGCGATTTTCAGCGCCTTGTCATGGGTCAACTCAGCGGCAAGCTGCGACAGCAACTGCTCTTTTGCCTGCTCCTGCGTGAGTCCCGAAATGCGTTCGAGCATTTCAAACTGACTCTTTTTGAGATCGTTGACGTCCTGCAGACGTTCTTCGATCTCTTTTTCTTTTTTGCGCAGTTGCTCTTCTTTTTTCTCGTAGTTTTCGATTTTACGGTCTAAGGATTCTTCTTTTTGCTGTACGTGGCGCTCCTGGCGCTGTACTTCCGCGCGGCGTTCTTTCAACTCGCGCTCCGCTTCCTGGCGATGACGATGAATTTCGTCTTTTGCTTCGAGAAGCGCTTCCTTTTTCTTGGATTCAGCGGATTTGACAGCATCCTTGCGAATGCGATCGGCTTCCTGCTCGGCAGAACCGATAGCAGCTTCAGCGGTCTTTTTACGGTGAGCAATACCGCCTTTAAAAGCGACAACACCGGACACAACCGCGCCGACAGCCAAACCGCCACCGCACATAAGAGCGGCGATCCAAATTGCGATCATAGCAATGCACCTCCTGTTCAAATTTTGGAAAACCGAACACAAAAGTGCGGACTTCTCCCTGCCGGGAAAATCATATTATATTTTCAAAATACATATGAAAACCCACAAACCGTGGGGGACACCGGAAGAAGAAATCTATCTTCTGTGTTCAAAGCCGTCAAACGGCGGATAAAATTTTTATATACAGTGGGAGAAAAATCTCCTATATATATAAACGTGTTTGGTTTTGTCAACCAAAAACACTGCGTTAATTATACAACTTATTGTGTCTTATGTCAAGAAAAAGTCCTATATATATTTATTGGATAAAAGAAAAGATTGCGTGTTGGTGTTTACGGATTGTCGATATTCCCACGCAACCTCTTTGTGAGATTGCCGGTCCTTCGTCCATTTACTGAAACAAAAAAGAACAACCACCCAAAAGGGTGGTTGTTCTTTTTTGGCTGCGGAATAGGGACTCGAACCCCAACAAGCAGATTCAGAGACTGCGGTGCTACCATTACACTATTCCGCAATATTTGGTTTTGAAACCGTCATTTATTATAACCTATTTTTTTCGTTTGTCAATACTAAATCTGACTTTTTTTCAAAAGTATTCGCATAACAACTGGTGGTACGTTATTGAAAACCGCTTTTTGATGTGTTATAATCATACAAACACCTTGTTATCGCACCCTTTTTGCCTTCCCGTATAGCGAAGAAACCGGCACGGGCGGTACCTATGTGCCACCCGAGGTATCGGAGATCATTGCGGTGGATGTCGGTTTGATCGGCCCCGGCTTAGAGGGCTCGGAGCACAAGGTGAGCATTTGCGCCAAAGATACCACCACCCATTACGATTATCAGCTGACAAGCGATTTGATTCACTTGGCAGAGAAAAACGACATTCCGTATGCGGTGGATGTATACAGCAACTACGGCACCGATGCCAAAGCCGCGCTGTTCGCAGGCAACAATTTGCGTGCCGCCGTGTTCGGTATGGGCACTTGCGGCACACACGGTATGGAGCGCACCCATATGGACAGCATCAACGCTACGACAGCACTGCTGCTTGCGTATCTGCTGAAAGACTGATATACAAGAATTTATCCCGAAAGGTTGCAAACGATATGTTGACTCATACTTTACCGCAAACAGAAGCTGAGAAGGCGGCGATTGCACGCACCCGTATGCTCACCGATTTCGAATGGACACCGTGTGCGGATATACCTGCATACATCAAAGATCAAGGCTACACCATCATTCCCAAAGGTGTGCCCGTCAAGGGTGTTCCGTACGGCTCTGCCGAAGCGACCGATACATTTGTGTGTGAAAACGTGTCGCTCATCTCCTTTTTGACCGCAATTCCCAACCCGCACAGTAAAGTGTATGAGGTGGGACACGCTGCTGTGGGGCGTTGCACTTACGGCATGGTGTGCAACGGATTTGTGCGGTATGCGTTTGGCATTCCGTATCGTGTCAATACACATCATTGGTATGATCTGCCCGGTATGCGTGAGGTGGCGAAAAAGCAAGCGTATACGGTGGATGATCTGAAGCTGTGCGATGTGTTGCACGCATTTAACGACGGCAGAAACCACGTGGCACTCATTACCGATATTTTGCGTGATGAAAACGGTGTCATTGTGGAGGTGGAAGTATCCGAAGGGGTCGCGCCGTTCTGCAAGCGTGAAAGTTACACCGTTGAAACTTTCTATCAAAAATACGCCGTATTTGCACTGTGCCGTTACGATTTGCTCGAGAGTATTCCGCCTTTAGATGAGGAAGATGACATCCTGATGCAAAGCGGTGTCGAGAAAATCTTGGCACCCATCACGGTGAACGGCGGCGATTATTCCAACTATACGCTGGGCGAAGAGGTTGTTATCAGCGTGTCCGCTTTGGCGGCGGATGTGGTGGAACTGCTCAAAAACGGTGAGAAAATCGCCGAATATCCCACTTGCGGTCCTGCGTTCTTCCGAGTCGAACCGGATCGTGGTTACTATGAAGCGCGACTGAAAAATACGGGTGATGCGGTGGCGTTTTGCGTGAAAGCGCCCAATATCCGCCACGAGGTAAAAGACGGCGCTATCACCATTTATGCCGACCCGTGCGATGAAAAGAGCGAGCTTTGGTATATGGATTTCCGTATGGCAGGCGAACGCGTTTCGGGCATTGCGAGTTTTGAACCGTTGACCGATGCGGAAAAACAAAGCGGTGTGTTTACCCGACCTATTCCTGAGGGTGCAGAAAACTTCAAGGTGTATTTCAAAAATCCGTACGGTGTCTGGTCGCACAGAATGGTTAAAATTTAAAAAAGAAACGGCGTAAAGAATTTTCTTTACGCCGTTTCTTTTATTAGAATTTGACAACCACCATATCGTTGATGATGCGAACAGAGCCCTCATTTGGCCAATGCGGCATATCTTTAAATACCGCAGTTGCTTCGATAGTGGCGATTTCGTCCGCGTTGGCATAGTTGACGGTGTAGCCGACATAGTTGGAAATCCAGTTGTTTCGGGAGTACTGGTTGAGCAGATTGTTGATAGTTACGTTTCCGCCGTAAGTATCCACCCGTTGCCAACGACCGTTCAGCAGCGGATCGTTGATTTCACCGATCAACGCCCATTTTTGGTCTGTTTTGAAACCCTTTGTCATTCGTATTTGCGTAACCAAAGAACTCATATAATTTTCGGTCTGGCGGGTGGTGAAATACATACGCAGATAGTTTACGTTTGCTCCGTGTGCGTATGCAAGCACGAGGATGGATACCGTTACGAACACCGCTTTTTTCGCAAAGGCTAACAGTTTCTTGCCGCTGTTTGCATTTACCGAAACAAGTTCGCACAACAAAAGGGGCGTAAGAGGTACCAGGAAAAACGAGAACACCATCAGCGTGTATACGAAACTGTTCGGGCACATGATTTCGACAAGACACACGGCGATGGGATATAAAAGGCACAACAACACAATCGAGGCGATATTCCCCACCGTGCGTTTTGATTGTCCGACACCAATGGCGATGACTGCAACAGACAGCAAGCCGATAATGCCGTATCCGACGCGCAACAACAATGTCTGTGCGAAACCGTGATAATCTTGCAACGGCAGAATGAACAATGATTTAAATGCGACCCACACGGTGGTTCCCAGTTGTGCAAAAGTCAAATTCCCCATCGTGTTAATACCCTGATAATCGCTGAGCGCGAACCGTGTTACGGTGGCATCGGGTGCTTGTGCATAAATGATGTCCATACACAGATTGCAAAGATAGATAGCAACATCGACAATGACTCTGTACAAGAGGATGCCGACAATGATGCTGACACAATATCCCAGGCCGCGCAGTACGACAGAACGGAATCCTACCGTTTTATCGCGGAGTGCTTGCAATAACAAGCAAACCACCAGAATGCTGACGGTAATGGGAAGATACGCTTGATAGATACCCAGTGAAAGCATCACGAGCAAAGCGCCGTAAATACCGGACACCAGCGGTCCTCGTTTGGCTTCAAACAACACCTTTGCCGCCAAAATAGCGAGCAAAATTGCAATGGCGTAATACGGAGCGGTATATTTGAAAAACAGTGTTGTGGTTGTGCCGGGGAACACGGCGAGAATTGCACCCAACAATGCCGCGAGTTTCGGGTTTTCCACATCGAACAAGGCGGTTAAATATCCCGCGCAAACCGCGATGATCAGAATGAACAGCGCACCGTTGAAAAACGGCAGGTTGTAGGTGCCGAACAACAGGTGGAATGCACCGCCCAGAATCGCCAGCAACCATCTGCCCGAATTGATGCTGGAACCGAATCCGGACGGCAGAACGGCAATATCGTCATAGTTATGCATGGTGTTAACCAAACCGAATATATGCACGATCAAACCGACGATGAGAGCGGTTGCGAATGCTACATTTTGCTTCTTTTTGAAAAAGTTTTGGATGCGCTGCATAAAATACACCTCTGTTTGTGTATGAATTGAAAATATTATAAAAGACTTACCTCTAAATGTCAATGTCGGCATTGGTGAACGATGGGATGCTTTTGGGTTTGCACACTTGATTTTCTTTTGAAATATGTTACTATGGTAACAAGAACGCTAAAAGGAGCGGTTGAAATGAAAATCGGTATCGTAAGTGGCGCAACCGCATATCTACCCAATTGGGACGAACGGTTTGCACGTTTAAAAGCGCTGGGCTATGATACGGTAGACCACGGATTATCCAACATCAAGCAATCCGTGTACCACGATGACCAAGCACTGCTCGCGCATTGTGCTGCCGTGCGTGCCGCGGCTGAGAAAAACGGGCTGGAAATTTCGCAAATACACGGTCCGTGGCCCACCGATGATACCACATCGGCCGGTCGCGCAGAAGGATGGCGTTGTATGCACCGTGCGGTGTATGCGTGTCATCTGCTGGGGGCTAAGTATATGGTCATCCATCCGCAGATGCCCTTTGGCTGGGGCGGCGGCGAGGATGAGGCGGCCGAGGATATTGCCGAACAGACGACGGTGGATCTGCTCACTGAGTTAATTCCCGATTGTGAAAAATACGGGGTCATCGTGTGTCTTGAAAATATGCCGTTTAAAAAACAGCGTATTTCTTCCATGCGATATATCGTTCGTGCGGTGGAAAAGGTCCATTCGCCTTACGTGGGCATTTGTCTGGACACGGGACATTGTCATTATTTGAGGGAAGATATCACCGAGAACGTGCGGTTGGCGGCGCCGTATCTGAAAGTGTTGCACGTCCACGATAACAAGCAGGAAGCGGACAGCCATATGTTGCCGCTGCTGGGATCGATGGATTGGACGGCGTTTACCACTGCTCTCGCACAAAGCGGTTTTGACGGTTCGATATCTTTGGAAACGGGCAGCGTGAACGCCGCCAAAATGTCGCCTGCGGTCATCACGGCGTATGAAACCTTTGTAGCGGAAGCGGTCAAGCAGTTGCGCTGTATGGTGGAGGATGCAAGATGATCTATACCGTAACATTCAACCCTGCGCTGGACTATGCGATGCGGATGGATGATTTTTGCGTGGGCGAAACCAATCGTTCGTGCGAAGAATATCTCCAATACGGCGGCAAGGGTATCAACGTGTCGGTGGTGCTGTCCCGATTGGGCGTGCCGACAACGGCGCTCGGATATATCGCAGGCTTTACGGGCGATGCATTGGAAAAACTGGTGCAAGCACAAGGCGTTTCCACTGATTTTATTCGCTTGTGCGAGGGTATGACCCGTATCAACGTGAAGCTCAAAGGTGATGTGGAGACCGAGATCAACGCGAGCGGACCCGTGGCAGACGAACAGGCACAGAACATGTTGTTTTCAAAACTGGACACTCTGCAAGACGGAGATACGCTTGTGCTGGCAGGCAGTTTGGCACGCGGCGTGCCGTGCGATATATACGCACAAATGATGCGGCGACTTGCAGGGCGCGGTATCCGCTTTGTGGTGGACGCATCCGGAGATACGCTCAAATCGGCATTGCCGTTTTCGCCGTTTCTTGTGAAGCCCAATTTGCGCGAACTGGAAGAATTGTGCGGACACACCATCTTGACGGCTGACGAGGTCGTGGACGGTGCAAAACGGTTACAAGCGGCAGGCGCGCAAAACGTGTTGGTGTCGCTCGGCAAAGACGGCGCGGTGTTGTTGGATGCAACGGGCGCGGTGCACACCGTTGCCGCGCATACAGGCGTGGCGGTGAACACGGTTGGTGCGGGCGATTCGATGGTCGCAGGTTTTTTGGCAGGCATCGATAACGGCTACGCTTACGCGTTGGCGCTTGGTAACGCCGCAGGCGGTGCGACTGCGTTTCAGGCAGGTTTGGCGGAGAAAGACGAGATATTACGGTTGTTAGATGCGATGTAAACAAACAAGGCGGCGTGCCAACGGCACCTCTCCTTGTTGTTTGAAATTTTTATTTTACGCCGAACAGCAGATCGCTGTAGGTGGGATACGGCCAGTATTTCTTGGCGGTTGCCGCTTCCAGTTCATCGGCGGCGGCACGCAGTTCCTGCATACGCGCGAACACGGTGTCGTGGGTAAAATCGGCTTTCTCCTGTGCCTGCTTGATGTCGTGCATGGTTTCCAGCGCCGCTTCCAGCTCGAGCGCCTTTTCGTACAGACAAGTCGCGGCGGCGGACAGCTTTTTGACGAGTTTTACCTCGGTGGCGCTGTAACTGCCGTCCAGCAATTCCGCCTTACGCAGAGCGGTGGTGGACAATTCTTTTTCGTAGGTTTCTGCGGCAGGCAGAATCTCTTTGTACGCCATTTCCAGCATGGTCTTGGCTTCGATATTGATGATCTTGCAGTAGTTTTCCAGCAAGATCTCATAGCGAGAGTTGAGCTCTGTACGGGTAAACACGCCGTATTTTTCAAACAGGTCCACGCTGTTGTCTTTCACCAGATACGGCAGACATTCGGGGGTGGAACGCAGGTTGAGCAGACCGCGTTTTGCGGCTTCTTCGATCCACGCATTATCGTAACCGTTGCCGTTGAAGATGATGCGTTTGTGATCTTTGAACACGCGCACGATGAGGTTGTGCACGGTGGAGTTGAAGTCTTCCGCCGCCTCCAATTCGGTCGCGAAATGATCCAAAGACTCTGCCACGGCGGTGTTGAGCACGGTGGTGGAGTCGGCGATGGATTGCGCCGAACCCGTCATACGGAACTCAAATTTGTTGCCTGTAAACGCCAGGGGAGAGGTACGGTTTCTGTCGGTGTTATCTTTGGGGAAACGCGGCAGAATATGTACGCCGATCTTCATGAGCGTTTGCTCTTTGGCGTCGTATGCTTCACCTTTTTCGATCGCTTCCAGAATGGCGGTGAGCTCATCGCCGAGGAACATGGAAACGACGGCAGGGGGCGCTTCGTTTGCGCCCAGACGGTGGTCGTTGCCTGCGCCTGCAACCGAGATGCGCAGCACGTCCTGATAGCGGTCAACCGCGCGGATGACCGCGCAGAGGAACAGCAGAAACTGTGCATTTTCGTGCGGTGTTTTGCCGGGGTTCAACAGGTTCAATCCCGTATCGGTGGAAATGGACCAGTTGACGTGTTTGCCGCTGCCGTTGACGCCTGCAAACGGCTTTTCGTGCAACAAGCAAACCATACCGTGGCGCTGTGCGACCTTTTTCATCATCTCCATCGTGAGCTGATTGTGATCGGACGCGATATTGGCAGTAGTGAAGATAGGGGCGAGTTCGTGCTGCGCAGGTGCGCCCTCGTTGTGTTCGGTCTTGGACAGAATGCCCAGTTTCCAAAGTTCTTCATCCAGGTCGCGCATATATGCGGACACGCGGGATTTGATCGCGCCGAAATAGTGGTCTTCCAGTTCCTGACCTTTGGGCGGTTTGGCACCGAACAAGGTGCGACCGGTACAGATCAAGTCTTCACGACGATTGTACATCTCTTCGGGGATGAGGAAGTATTCCTGCTCGGCACCCACGGTGGTGCGCACGATGCCGAAATCGTCGTGTCCGAAGAGGGTGAGCAGACGTTTTGCCTGCTTGGTGATCGCTTCCATCGAACGCAGAAGCGGCGTTTTCTTATCGAGGGCCTCACCGCCGAAGGAGCAGAAGGCGGTGGGAATGCACAAAGTACCGTCTTTGATAAAAGCGTAGGAAGAGGGGTCCCACGCGGTATATCCGCGCGCTTCAAAGGTGGCACGCAGACCGCCGGACGGGAAGGAAGACGCGTCTGACTCGCCTTTGACCAATTCTTTACCCGAAAATTCCATAATGACGCCATCGCCTTTGGGGGTGATGAAACTGTCGTGCTTTTCGGCGGTAACACCCGTAAGCGGTTGGAACCAGTGGGTGTAATGGGTCGCACCCTTTTCGAGTGCCCAATCCTTCATCGCATTGGCGACGATGTCCGCAATATCGGGATCGAGATGTTTGCCGAGTTCAATGGTGCGGCGCAGTTTTTCATAGGTTTCCGCAGGCAAGCGATCCCGCATAACCGTATCGTTGAAAACCATGGTGCCGAACATTTCCGGTACAGTATTCATGTGCTGATGCTCCTTCAAAAGTATATTCATAACAATAATATAGGTGTTGGCGGATTTTGTCAATAGAATAAATAATAAGAAAGCAGCCGATTGTGATAATCGACTGCTTTTTTGTGCTAATTATTTGTTCAGACGAGCACCGACTGCTCCGCCCGGATGAATGAGTGCGAACTGGTCGTTGGTATAACCGGTTTCCTCGATCAGCGCGGTGGAAATGGTGTGGAAGATCATGCACAGCGCGGTGGAAGAAGTAGTACCCTGCGCGTTATGCTTATCGGTCTCACGGTTGACGTACTGTTTGAGCACCACGTCCGCCATCTGCGCGAGCTGGGATTCGGTGTTTTCGGTGATGGTGATGATGGAAACGCCTTTGGCTTTGCAGATCTCGGCAATCGGGATGAGTTCTGCGGTTTTACCGCCGCGGGATGCGAGCACCATTACGTCGCCTTTCTGCAGATAGCCGCTGCCGCCGTGTACCGCTTCGGCAGGGGAGATGAAACGGGCGGGCTGTTCGATGCAGCACATCAGGTGAGCAAAATGCTGACACATAATGCCGGAATGACCGCAGCCTGCAGTGCCGATGCGCGGTGCGTTTTTGAGCAGTTCGCACGCTTTGCTGAACGCTTCTTCGTCAAAATGCTCGAGCATACCCTCGATGCATTCTTTTTCGATAATATAAGCTTGTCTTGCTTGTTCGATCGCTTCTTTTTTCATATTGAAAAACCTCCAAATTCGCCTGTTAGCAACAATTATAGCAACTAACTGCGGTGCAGTCAAGGGGATATTGCGATTGACAAACAATGTCGCTGTCGATATAATAAAAACAGAATTGAGAGGTGTTTTGGATGGCAAATGCGTGGGGCCATTTTCGTACCGTTACGGCGCATCGGCATATGGTGATCCGCCACTGTGCCAAAGCAGGCATTTTGTGGCAAGGTTTGTTGCACGATCTTTCGAAATTTTCGCCGACCGAGTTTCTGGTGGGCGCTAAATTATATACTGACGGCAAGCGCAGTCCCAACGAGCGTGAACGGGAGCAAAACGGCTATTCGCGTGCGTGGATGCACCACAAAGGGCGCAATAAGCATCATTTTGAATACTGGACCGATTACAATCCAACCACCAAAGTGATGAGCCCCGTACCGATGCCGGATAAATATATCGTGGAAATGGCGTGTGACCGCATCGCCGCCAGCAAGATATACATGAAAGGGGATTACGATGACACCAAGCCTCTTGCCTACTTTATGCGCGGCAAGCAGACCCGTGTGATCCACCCTGAAACATCCGAAAAACTGGAACATATTCTGCGTATGCTCGCCGAACAGGGCGAAACGGTAACCTTTGCATATCTGAAAGGTATGGCGAGGCGATCAAAGAAAAAACGTGCTTGAGATGCCATGAATAGTGATATCGTCCGAAAAGGAACGAAGGGTCGATCTTTCATGATCCAATCGACGTGTAAAACATAAAAAACAAGCGGTGTATCGTGCGATACACCGCTTGTTTTATATCGATAAAGCGTATTGTTTTGGGGAGGTGCCCATCTTGCGTTTGAAAGCGGTCATAAAGTATTTCGCATCCGAAAAACCGCTCTTTTCTGCGATTTCGTATACTTTGTACTGTCCTGTTTTGAGCAAGGCGCAAGCGTGTTGGATACGGAAATTCAAGATATACTCCTTCGGGGTCATACCGCAGGCGTTTTGGAAGGCTTGATAGAGATGGGATTCGCTGATATGCACCATTTCGGCGATTGATTTAATGGTGAGGGTCGGTTCGCTGAAATGATTGTGTATGAAAAACAAAATTTCACGAACGACTACGTTGTATTCATTGGATATCGGGCGGGTCAGCTCGGATAAAATACGGTAAAACACCGATAATGCGCGGTAGTTGTAGTTAGGCAGATTGCTGAACCAAACGGAGTTCAGCTCGACAAACAACTGCCGAACGAGATCGGGTTGTTTCAGCACAAACAGCTGCGGTGCAAACGTTTGATCACATTGAAATTCAATACGATAGATTTCATCAGTTTCACCGCGCAGACAGCATGGCGTGCTGGGCGGCAAATACAACACCGTATCTTTTTCCGCCTTGATAACGCTCGAGCCGAAATCATACGTCATGTGGTCATCAAAGTGATAGGTAAGGGTGTGTACGGGCAAGGTCGTTTCCTCGGTAGAGCGGAACAGCGGTTCTACTTGCGGGCAGGATTTTTTCACGCAGGAAACGGACTGTTCGGTCTCAGGGTCGATCAGATCGCCTCGTATATAACAGGCACCGTTATGTGCGTTAGCAAACGCTAAACCGCCGCGCATGCTGACGATGTCCATGTGGTTGGTGGAGCAGTAAAAGGGGAAATTTCTCTTATCACAGCCGAACACGATGCCGTATATACGCCAGCATTGTTCAAAACCGACCTCCACCTCAAAATCATCAATGGGGTTGTGACGAAGGGTGAGCAAAGCGTACGGACCGATTTCCGCAAACGGCACACGTCCTTTGTTTGGTATACTGCAAACGAGATGTCCGCGCTCGTTGAGCGACCAAAAATTGCGGATGGGTGCCGCGAAACCTTTTGCATCGTGCGATACTCTGTCAAAGAAATAGCAGGTAAAGTACGTTTCCAGTTCGTCCACCGAGTGTATGTTTTTGAAATCAATATCCAGCAGCGTCTTTCCATTGGCGGTCAGCCGTACGTACCGAAAGGCGCCCGGCTCAGACGCCGAACCGTTGGAAGCCAACGAGAAGGCTGCATGCTTATCCGCTGCAAAACCGGCTGTTGTACAGCTTTCAACCACGTTGTCCACGGTCATTTCGGCTCGGCTTCCGCGTACGGTGAAACGAAAGCTGTGCGGTGTCGCTTTGTGCATATTCCCCGCAACCGCGAACGAAAACTCCGGACGGTGAATGCGGTATGCAGATCGTAAAACGACCTGAATGGGATCTTCCTGTAAAAACATGGTATCCCTCCCTTGAAAGATCAGATTCTAAAAAAGAATATAACACATTATTTGGATAAAATCAAACCTTTTTGGAGAAAAAGAGGTTGTTTTTCAAATTTTATATATGCTACACTATAAAATGTAGAAATATCTTTAAATAAAGGAGAGGTAAGTATGCGTAAACAAGCAAAACGTGTGAGCGCGCTGATGCTGACACTGTCCATGTTGGTGGGCATGGTGTCGGTAATGGGCGCTTTCCCCGTGTCTGCGAAGACCATGTCGGATGGCGTGGAAGTCTTCCGTGCAGATTTTTCCGCACTGCCTGCAGGTCAGGTCGATATGGCCGACACCGCGACGGTGAATTATCTGGAAAAACTGTTCGATTTCTATTTCTTCCAGCAGGGCTGGTGGTTCCAGCGTTCGGATGTGAACGGTTATACCGTGAACGCCAACGGTGAGTACTTGACCGGCAAAACTGATGGCATCAGTTATATGCCCGACGTCGTCGGACAAAAAGCGGGTGCGTCCAACTCGGAATATGTGGACGGCACCGGCAAAAATCTGGCAGGACGCGGCATTTCCCGTTGGTTGGTGAGCGGCAAATATCTTGCTGCTACCGCTTATGCCAAAGCGGGTGAATCTGCTTTCTACAAAGTGAACAGCATGTGGGTGAAGGGCGACGACGGTGATCTCGCTGTTCTGGACAACTTCAACCTCGAAATGGACTTCAAACCTGCTGATGAAACTTTGTGTGACGGCATCACTACAAACATGGACAGCGTGGCTGTTTGGTTCCGTGCGAAAAGTGCGGGTCAGGCATACGGTGCTGCCGATCATCAGATGGTCAGCATCGCGCCGGACGGCGGTTTGTATGTCGGCAAACTGGAGAGCGGCATGGCGAATGCGGCGTATGCCGAAACCATGCAGTATAATGGTGCAACCGTTACGCTGTCCCGTACCAAAGAATATCACATGTCTTTGACCGTGATCGGCACCGAGATGAACCTCATTGTTACCGATACTGCAACCGATAAGGTTGTGTATGCACTGACTCGTGCTGTGGCAGACATGGAAGCAGGTTATCTCGGCATCGGCGGTTCGACGGCGGGTGCTTACTACGGCAACATCGAGATCACCCGTCTGGACAAAGACGGCACTCCCGTTGATTTCAACGATCACAACGACGGCTACGGCTTCGGTGCGGACTTCGCTCGTATCACCGATTATCGCCAGAGATTCCCGCAGAACACTGCCGGCTCTTGGAGCTATTATTCTGACGGCACTTATTTGCGTGACAACGGTGGCAATTTCCAATGGTTAGAGCCAGTGGGGTATAACACCAACACCTACGATTTCTCCAAGCCGGATCAATATGCGGCGGATAAAGCGGTTGTTGACTACCTCGACAGCAAATTCGGTTTCTTCTACAACCGTGAAGGCGAGTTTGCGCAGTATGCCACTCCGTACGAGATTTCGACCGTGCAGGATGCTGACTCTACCTATGGCGCAGGCGCTACCGTGCAGTGGAAACTGCAGGACGGCCGTTACCTCAACGCCGTATTCGGAAAACAGGGCGGCGAGCTGTTCCGTAAATCTGTTTCCATCGTTCCGAAGGACAAAGACGGCAATTTTGTGTCTACCAAGAACTTCGAGACCGAATTCGATATGAATTTGGCTACCACCGCTAAAACGGGTCTTGCGTTCAGTTTCCGTGCGGGTACGGCGGGCAAATTGACCAGCGGTTACAAAACGGCTCTGTCCGACAAGCTCACCGTGGTCTTTACCGCAAACGGCTGGAAACTGTACGACGGCGCTATTCCGAAAGATGATACCGTTAATGTGCCTGTCAATGCGTGGGATAACGATGCGCAGGTAACCAAAGCGCACGTGTACATCAAAGCGGAAGGCACCACCGTTACTTTGAAAGTAACCGCTGCTGACGGCACGGTGTACTATGCGGGTTCCACCGAGGTTTCCCGTGTCGCAGAAGGTTATTTCTTCTACAGCGTGCTCAACGGCACCGGCGGCTTCGCCAACATCCGTGCGGATTGTCTCAATGACGACGGCTCGGTTGCGGATTGGAATCCGGCGACCTCTTTGAATGTGTCTTTTACCTCCGGCAACGGTGTGCTCAGCACCTCCAGCGCCGATTATGCTAATGTGACCAAAGCATTCAATGCGTATTATGATGCAGACGGCGCTTTGACCAAGACGGCGTTTGTGGCGCAGAGCGGTTGCGGCGTGTTTGACTACATTTACGGCAAAAAGCTGCAGGTCAGAAGCGGCAGCTCTTCCCAGACTGCGCATCTGCAGTATGTGAAATCCCTGACCCCCAAGACCGCTGACGGCAACGAAGCAGTGCTCAAAAACTTTGAATTGACCTTTACGACCTATTGGGCAAACATCACCTATAATAACAAAGGTGTCGGCGCGATCGTCATCGGTCTCCGTCAGAGAACGGCAGGTAAGTTCACGACTGCCGCAGGTCAAGTGGAGAAAAACCAGGGTCTCATTATGATCAGCCCCGATGGCATCACCTTCGCAGGCGGCAACGATATTACCGACAATATGTACGGCATTTACAACGAGCAGACGTTTGACACCCGTTTGAATCCCGCACCTTATGGCGATAAAGCGTACGACGGCACTTATCATGTCGTGAAGGTGCGTGTGGTCGGCAACGAGGCCACCGTCTCCATCGACAACAAGACCTACACCGGCAAAATCAACTACGACGAAGCCGGTTATCTGTCCTTTGGTGTCGGTGCTACCAGATCGGACTTCGGCAACATTACCGTTACCCGTCTGGACGATGCAGGCAACCCGATCGATTGGAATAGTTCGCAGTATAAAGCGATCCCCACCACCGTGAATGTGGAGGGCGGCAAACTGCTCGGCTTTAATACCACTTATGCGAACAAGTATCCCAACAATTCCACTTATATCCTGTTGGATAACGCCTCTTTGACCGTTGCACAGCGTGAGGAGTTCATCAACTTCATGAACAACCGTTTCGATGTGTACTACAACGACAACGACGGCACTTATCTCGCACAGAATGGCGTAGCAGGCAACAAAGTCGGTTACAACTACGACGAAATGATGTATTACAAGCATAACTGGCTGCGTCCCAATGCGGCGGCTTCCGGTTATGGTGCGATTAAGACGAATTCTCTGGAAGATATCGGTTCTCTTGTTATCAAGGATGACGACGGTGAACAGTTGTATCTCAAAAACCTGAAGATCACCTCCGCTTTCGAACACGAAGGCTCAGGCGCTACCGGCTCCAGCATCATTGCTGTCCGTCAGGAAACCCCCGGTAAGTTCTTCAACGCTGACGGCACTCTCGCCAACGGCACCTTTGTACAGATTTCCGGCGGCTATGTATATGTATATGAAAACGGTGTCAAGCTGCACGAGCAGTATTGTGCGGCGCTGAAACCCGCTTCCATTGCTCTCCTGGAAATCCAGGTGGTCGGCAATCAGCTGAAATACACCTTTACATCTCAGTACAACAGTGGCGGCCCGTACACCGGTACGGTGGCGCTTTCCACCGCCCGTTACGGTTATGTAACCTTGGCACAGAACAACACCTCCCAGTATTTCAGCCTTTCCTCGACCTCTATCACCGCATTGGATGATGCGGGCAATCCGACTCCCATCAAGAATCAGCAGTCCAAGTATAAGGGCGGCAACGTGTCGGTGGCTGCCACCGAGCAGGACGGTGTTTACACCTCCACTATCGTGGTTGCCCCTGAAGAAGGATTTGAACTGCTCGCAGGTTCGCTGATTGCAACCGATGCAAACGGCAACCGTTACGTTCCCACCCGTGTGGGCTTCCGTCAGGACGGTTCTTCCGATCGATATATGGTGAAAGCGGATTCTCCCGTTACTGTATCGGCAACCTTCATCCAGCCCACCGTTGACGATCCCAACATCGGCAACATCGGTACGTCGGTGAACACCGATCTGTACGGTCTGCGTTTTGTCAGCCGTTTTGCCCGTACCGTGGAAGACGGTGTGGAATACATCACTCTGGACGGCGAGAAATATCCCGTCAAAGACTACGGCATGATCGTCGGTCTGGATATGGTCGTTGGGGATGACACCCTCGATCTCGAGCTGGCTGAAAGCAATCAGTATGTGCAGAAAGCCAGCGTATACAACCAGAAGAAATACTTTGATACGTGCGACCAATACGTTGATATGTCCGTGTGC
>JAZRQN010000122.1:0-7530 GCA_045649855.1 Acutalibacteraceae bacterium
AAACCTCTTCGTTATTAAATGCCCACAAATCTCCCAGTGAACCGCCCCCGCGACCGACAATCATCACGTCCGCCGCATTCTCCGCGTTCATGCGCTCGATAGCGGCAACCAGTTGCGGCGGTGCGCCGTCGCCCTGCACCAACACAGGAACGAACACCACCTTCGCCATCGAAAATCGACGACCGAGGATATTGAGCATATCCCGAACAGCCGCTCCCGTCGGCGACGTGATCACACCCACA
The DNA here is from genome assembly GCA_045649855.1 of Acutalibacteraceae bacterium. Taxonomy (GTDB): domain Bacteria; phylum Bacillota; class Clostridia; order Oscillospirales; family Acutalibacteraceae; genus URNF01. Next base: position 243 of record JAZRQN010000122.1, read on the forward strand.
CGCATCGGATAGCGCGGCAACGGGCGTTTGCGCAGCGGATCGAACAACCCCTCTGCTTCCAGTTTCTTTTTCAGTTGTTCATACGCCATCTGCAATGCACCGACACCATCCGGTTGCATATCTTCGATATACAACTGGTAAGCGCCGTCTTTTTCGTACAACGACACACGCGCACGCACGATAACTTTCATACCGCTCTCGGGTACAAACTTCAGCCGTGATGCATAGGTCTTAAACATCACCGCTTTCACGAGTGCATTCTCATCTTTGAGCGAAAAATACAGATGACCCGATTTATAGTGATTGGTAAAATTAGAGATCTCGCCGCTGACCATCACAGGGGTCAAATGCGTATCTTGTTCCAACAGCGATTTAACATACCGATTGAGTTGACCCACCGAAATGACCGTCATGGCGTTATCCCCTTTCTTTGATTCTGCACAACGCGGCAATTCCCGCCGCATTATCCGCTGAAAACACGGGCGGCGCAAAAATACCGCCAAAGTGTTCGGTTAAACTCGCTTTGAGCAATGTGTTAGACATCACACCGCCTGCATACACAAGCGGCAACTCTCCGTATTGTGTCTGCAATGCAGAGGTCATCGCCACCAGTGCCGCTTCTACACTTTTCAAACAAAACAGCGCAATATCGGCAGGCGGACACCCCTTGTCCAACATCGTTTTACATTGATTTTCTACGCCTGATAAATGACAGTTCGCGCCATCCATCGAAGCGCGCGCGCGCAATTTCGCATTGTCCGACGTGAGCGCCAACGTTTCCAGAGCAGGACCTGCCGGAAACGGCAATCCGAGCATACCGCCCACACGGTCGATCAGTTGCCCCGCTTTCAGATCCAGCGATCTCGCCACCACTTCGCAGTTGATGATCTCATACGCATCGGGGCGTACCAAAATCGCATCGGTAGTACCGCCGGATACGTGAAACGCCAAAAACGGATCTTGTCGTAAATGCAGGGCGTTTGCACCATACAGTGCCGCCGCCACGTGGCCTTGTTGATGGGTAAAAAAATGCACCGGTACACGCAACAGAGCCCCAAGCTCTCTCGCGGCGCCGGCGCCGACTAAAAAGCAGGGCATATACGAACCGTCTTTCTGCTGCGGTCGATCCGACGCGGCAACCGCCACTATCTCTCCGTCGCATTGCGTACGCAACGCTTCCACCACTTCCGGCAACTGCCGCACGTGATGAAACACCGCATCACTTTGTCTTAACCCCATCTCACCCATCTTCACAGGCAACAGCTTTTTCTGCTGAACGATCTCACCCGACACCGCATCACAATATGCGGCGGACGTGGTGTAGTTACTGGTATCCAGTCCTAAATAACCGTTCACTCTGCCGCCCTCGCGATACCGCCGAGCACACCGTTTACAAATGCCGCTTCTTCCTCGCCGCCGTATTTCTTGGCGAGTTCAACCGCCTCGTTGATGGATACGCTGACAGGGATCTCGTCGAGATAGGTGATCTCGTACACCGCCAAACGAATAACCGACAGCGATACACGAGAAATGCGTGCAACGCTCCATTTGTGCGAAGCATCGCCAATCTTTCCGTCGATCTCTTCCATATGTTCCGCTGTTCCCAGAGCCAACGAAACGGCAAATTCGTTGGGATCCAACGTTTCCGCCTCTCTCGCATCGGCGATTACCGCCTCAATGCCCTCTTCGGAAAAGGTGTTTTCAAACAATAAAGCAAACGCAATTTCGCGCGCTTCATGACGTGTCATGCCCTATTCATCCTTTCTTTTGCGGCGAAAATACCGCCGCATCTCACGTTTTCAAGGTTCCTTAAAAATCACGAAAAGACCCTCCGAACCGAAGGGTCTTCGCAATCATTATTTGCTCGCTTCTTCCAGTTTCAATCCCGCAACGTGCACGTTGATACGCGCCACAGGTCTGCCGGTCATCGACTGTACAGCCGCTTTCACCGCTTGCTGTACCTGTTCGGCAACATCGGGAATCTGATATCCTTCTTTGATGGTGAAATACACATCCAGTGTCATAGCGCTCTCGCTGCCGGTTACTTTAACCGATTTACCGTTCGCACCGCCGGTAATGATACCGCGCAGATCGGGGCGCTGTGCCATAGAAGCAACGCCCGGCACCTCAACGGCAGCCGTGCAAGCGATCGTCGCGATCACTTCTTCCGAAATAATACAAGTACCTTCCGACTTTTTGAAATCTCTTTCTTCCATGAGGAATACCTCCCGTTATACTACTTCATTCACGTGCACAAAATACATTCGTGCGACCATTTATATGTAGTATAACACATTTTTTTCAAGAAGGAAACACTTTTTTATCATTTTATTGCCATAATATTGATTTTTTGTGCAGAAATCCCCGATTGTGCTGTTACAATTTCGGTGATTTGCAAGGTTTGTGCACCTGTAAGGTTATCCCCCTTTACAACTATGGAACACCCTCCATCAGCGATATACGCCACACAATCCGCAAACCCTTTCGCCTTAATCAGCCCTTCGATCTTGGTTTCCTGTGTTACGGCATCCGCCAACGCGGTGGTCTTTGCTGCAACTTCTGCCGCCGCTTTGCTGTCCCCTTTCAGATCTGCCGCCATATCCTTCATCAGCGCTACCGCTTCGTCTCTGGCAGTTTCGCGACTTTTTCTTGCCTGATCAAAATAGTTCACCTGTGCGCCCACCGATACCACGTCTCCCTCTTCTCCCGTCTGATCATTGGCATCATCCACAAACACTGCTTCTCCAAGCGTACCGCCGCCGACAGCGCCGATGGTGTGGTCGGAAAAATAGTAATTGAGATATACCGCGACCCCCAACGCCGCCACCAACGTCAGCACAAGCCCCCGTTTTTTAAATGTCATCTTTTTCATATATTTCACTCCTTATGTCGTTACGCACACCCGTCGTGCAGAAATATTCAAAGCAGTGGTTACCACCGCCGTGATACGTTCTTGAACCGCCTGATTTCCGCCACCGTCGCAAACCACGACCACGCCTTTCACCTGCGGTTGTATTTCGGTCAGCAAAAGCCCTTCTTCACCGTCTTCACCGTTGATCAAAATCACGCTTTCCCGTATATCCTCGCTCTCTTTTTTCTGTTCACCGTTGTCGCCGATATCTTCCGATCGATCGGCGTTTTCCTGTTGTTGTATGGCATACACGTATTCCACACCGTTTTCCAACGTTACGTACACGTGGCAATCGCCCACGCCTTCCATTTTGCGCAACAACGCATACAATCGTTCTTCCACCGTCGCGCAATAACTTTCGGCAGATACCGCCGTCGAAGACGCATCATCCGCACGTTTGCTTGGGAACCATTCGGCACACACAATCAGCAACACCCCCACCGCGCCAAGCACCACGGCAATCTTGACACTTTTGCCGTTTTTCATGTTTTTCAGCCAACCGCGCAAATCGAACAGTCCATCATCATTCTGCATATTCCACCTGCACCTCCATACCTAACCGCTCACCGGCAATCTCTTTTACCCAAGAGCGATGCAAACTGTTATCAGACGGAATATACAAAACGATATCAGTAATAGATATGCGCCCGTCCGCAGAAGTATCCATCTGAATTTCCAATTTTTCTGCAACAAGGTTATGATTTGCCAACGTAACATTCAGTTCCTGTAGTAATATTTCAGCACTCGTATCCTCCAACTGTTCCAAAACGGTCTCCTCCAGATTTTCCGCTGTTTCAACCGACATATTTGGTTTTAAGTTATCCAATCCTTTACCGATATCAGACAGCGGCAACAACACCGCGCACAGGAAAAAGGCGGACGTCAGCAGCCGAAACACCTTTCCGACACCCGTGTTTCCCACGGGAATCTGCAGCACTGTACACCCTGCCGCGGCAACACACGCGGCACCTGCCCAAGCAAGCATATTCACGCAGATGCCCCCTTTGCGACAATCGCCGTAGCGATAACCATGAACAGCGCACAAACGCACAGCAACGCAATCATCGTTTTTGTCAACTGTTGTATGGTTTTAAAAAACGTGCCGAGTATCGGTTGTGCAAACATATCGGTTGCCATCCCCACCAACCACAGGCATATCTGCCAACAGACCACTTCCAACAACGTCGGTAACACCATCAGCGCGGTGGTGATCATACCAAACGCACCCACCACCGACCGCACCACATCAACGCAACCTTTTACTGTCAAAAACGCTTCACTGAGCGCACCGCCCACAACCGGTACAAACCCCGATATCGACAGGCGCACCATACGGTTACTGAGCGTATCACCCGCGGCACCCAACGTCCCGTTCACTGTCAGCAACGTTGTGAACACCGTCGCAGTGATGCCCACCGTCCACGTTACCGCTTTGAGCAACCGCTCGCCTACCGCCGCTATATGCCGTGCATCGGTCGCCGCTGATACCAGCCCCAATGCAAACGACACCAGCAACAACGGTACCAAAATACCGTCCGCAAACCAGGTGAGCACCTGCGAAAACAGCAGCAAGACCGTCTGATAGGATACCGCCGTACGCAGTTGTCCGCCTGCCGCCAACGTTGCGATATACACCGGCGAAAAACTGCCCATAAATACCGAAGCACCCGAAAAAGCGCTTTGAAAATCACGTATGCATTGCGCAAACGGTATTGCTGTAATCGTGCACACCGCCAATATACTGACGCTGCTGTACACACTCTGCACACCGCCACCGCCCAATGTATCCTTCCAGCCGTTCAAATACGCACACAAAACGGTCGCGCACAGCAAAATCCCTAAGAATGAAAACGGTGTACGCCCCCTTTGGGACAGTGTTTCTTTCACCATTTCCCACATCGCATCCGCCGATAATCCGCCGCTCATCAAATCAGAAAGCCCTTCGACACCAACCGCTCGGTACATCTCTTTCGTCTCATCCGACAATCGATCCCACAAGTCATCGGCACCACTCTCTTGCATCTGCTGTTGGATATACGCATCGGTCGTCTGCGCATCTGCGCGGATTATGAACAACATCACAAGACACAACAATACCGACACCGCTCTGCCAATCCTGTTCATAGTGCCCCCTGCGCCAACGACAGCGCGAGTCGCGTAATCTCACGAAACAGCGGTAACGCCAATATCATCAGCATCACCTTACCCACCAATTCCGCTTTCGCGCCAAGCGCCGTTTCTCCTGCATCGCGACAAGCATCCGCCGAAAACTGGGTGAGCAAGCAAATGCCGAGTGCTTTAAACAGAATGTCTACATACGTGTGAGGCAGTGCCGCTTCATCCAACATCTCGCGCAGTTCGTTCAGCACGGGTAACAATTGGGACAACAACGCCGCCAGCACGACCACGCCTGCAACGATCCCGACACCAAGTGCCGTTTCAGGTTGATATTTACGCAAAACAACGTTCAAACACGCCGTGATCAGCAGCAACACAACAATCGCCGTCATTTTCATCGTTATAACCCAAACACCGATTTCACCGTCTCGAACAATTCACTGATTTCCACCACAATAATGGACAACACCACAATCAAGCCTGCTAAGGTGGTCAACATCGCCTGTTCTTCCCGTCCCGAACGAATCAGCACCTGATTGAGCACCGCCACAATGATTCCGATAGCGGCTATTTTGAATATGAGATCTATATCCATTTCAATTCCTTCCTCATATCAACAAGATTGCCAACGCCAAACCGCCCGATGTACCCAAAGTCAAATACAGCTTATCCGCTTTCGCTGTCTCTTTCACCGCGCACGCACGGTGTTCCTCCAGCGTGGCGATCACCTCTCTCACGCATTGCAACTGCGTATTGGCATCGCTTTTTCCAAGATAACCGCCAAGCACGCACAACACCGCTTTATCCGCCGCTGACAGATCTTCGCAGTCCGTGTCCAGTGCACGACGCAAAGCTGTTTCCGGATCGGTCGCATCCAGCAACTCAACAACCGTTGCAAGAAACGCCAGCGATCGATACCGCACGACACTATCATTCAACCAATCGCGTAAGTGCGGTGCCGTATACTGCAATCGTCTTTCAAAATCGCGCAGCCAAGCGAGCACCGTTTCCAGTGTTTCCTGCCGCCTGTGCCGTCGTCTGACCGCGAACAGACCGATCCAAATTCCTGCCGCTGACAACGCCAATACGCCTATCCATTTCAAGCGATTCCACCTCTACGATCTCTCGAATACTGCCGGGTACATCACGCCCGTGCAGAAATACGATCTTATCAAACACACGTCTTTGCAACGCCAATTGCAAAGACGGACGCAACTGCATTTCCGCCAAATCACGGCAATGCGCACTCGCGATTGCAGGAACGCCTGCGTGCAGGTTTTCGGTAATCGCTTCCACCTCTGCCAACGTCCCCAACTCGTCCAATACAATCACATCCGGCGACAAGGTGCGTACCGCCTGTAAAATGCCGATAGGTTTCGGAACAGCGGTCAGTACATCCGCATTTTCCAAGCCGCCGACACCTGCAATTTCTCCGCGTTCATCCACCACGCATACGCGACGGCGAACACCGCCTACCCCCTCGCTTAATGCTCGCGCCAAATCACGCAACATACTGGTTTTTCCGGATGACGGTTCTCCTGCAATCAGCACAGCCGGCACGCGATTCGAAAACAGCGGTAACAATTCCGCGGCACATCCGTCGTGTCTGCTTGCCACGCGCAAACAAACAGAGCGAATGTCTCTCACGGCGGTAACAGCACCTTTTTCTACCACAGCCGTACCGGCGATGCCTGCACGAAAGCCGCCGCGAGCCGTTACAAATCCCTCTTTGATCTCCTCACTATGACTATGTACCGAATAATCGCACAACCGCAAAAACGTCTTTTCTACGTCATAACCGTTGCAATACACCGATCGCGGACACGGCAGTTCGGATAACGCGCCGGTAGTATCCACCGTATACGCGCCCGTTGGCAAAGACAACACCAACAGGCCGTTTTTTCGCAACCGTATCTCCTGCACCTGACGTTGCTGTGTGATCGGCACGCGCAACAGCGCACGCTGTAACCCCTCGGGCAAAAAACTTACCGCCGTTTCATACGCACCCATGCTCGTCCGCCTCCTTTTGTCCAAGTCTATGCTTGGGCACCTGCGGATAGAACAAAAAAGCCGAGAAGAAACTTTCGTTTCTTCTCGGCAAAATCGAGTGGCTTATTTCAGCATATCAAGGAATGCGGCTTCATCAATAATTTGAATGCCCAGTGCTTGCGCTTTGATCAGTTTGCTGCCTGCTTCCTCACCAGCAAGCACAATTGAAGTCTTTTTTGAGACCGAAGACGAGGTCTTGCCGCCACGCTC
>JAZRQN010000123.1:0-20432 GCA_045649855.1 Acutalibacteraceae bacterium
ATGGAAAGCTGGTATGGGTCTGCCCCAATTGCGGTAATACCGACCAGAACAAAATGAATGTTGCACGCCGTACCTGCGGCTATATCGGCACCCAGTATTGGAACCAGGGACGTACCCAGGAGATTAAAGAACGCGTCTTGCATCTGTGAGGTAATTATGCATTACGGAGAGATTAAAAACTGTGATATTGCCAATGGGGAAGGTGTGCGCGTATCGCTGTTTGTATCGGGGTGTAACAACCGCTGTGAACATTGTTTCCAGCCGCAAACGTGGGATTTTTGCTACGGACAACCCTTTACAAAAGAGGTGGAGGACAGCATTATCGAGATGCTGGCGCCCGACTATATCAACGGGCTGACATTGCTTGGCGGCGAGCCGTTTGAACCGCAAAATCAGAAGGCGCTTTTGCCGTTTGTACAGCGTGTGAGAAACACCTATCCGCACAAAAACATCTGGGCGTTTTCGGGTTTTACGTTTGAAGAATTGACCAATCCCGATGCGCGTGCGTGTTGCGAAGAGACGGCGACGCTGTTGGCGTTGATTGACGTTTTGGTAGATGGCAGATACGTGGAGGCAAAGCGGAATATTTCCTTGCGGTTTCGCGGTTCTTCCAACCAACGTCTGATTGACCTGCCTGCAACCTTGAAAACCGGTAATATTGTTTTATGGGATGCATAAACAGGACCGCCTTTCGGAACACTTCGAAAGGTGGTCTTTTTTACTGAATTGTAAATTATTGCCGCTTTTCGTTGACGGACGGGTAAGAAAATGATAGGATTTTGTCAACAAACCAAAGGGGGGGACGGCGATGAAACAAAACGCATCTGATATGAACAGTCTTCGCCGTCGTCGCACGGTTACGGTGTTATCCCTTTGCGCGGCGGTGTTGCTGGCAGGATTTCTCACGTGGGTGTTTGCGCGTAAGTTGCAACAGATCGGCGGCACACCCGAGGATTTTAAGGCGTTTATCGATTCGTTTGGATTTGCAGGCATATTGGTCGGATTGGGCGTTCAGATGTTGCAGGTCATGGTGGCGCTGATTCCGGGCGAAGTGGTGGAAATCGGACTTGGCAGCGCGTTTGGCGCTGTCAAAGGGACGCTGTTTTGTATGCTTGGTGTTGCTGTGGCTTCTGCGTTGGTGTTTTTGGCGGTCAAACGGTTTGGCGTGCGGTTGGTGGAATTGTTCTTTCCGCGCGAGAAAATCGATTCTTTGCGGTTTATCAACAGTGAAAAGAAACTCAAGCGTATGGTGTTTTTGCTGTTTTTCATTCCCGGCACTCCAAAAGATCTGTTGACCTATTTTGTGGGATTGACCCGTATGAAATTATCTGATTTTTTGGTGGTTTCTTTAATCGCACGTATCCCATCGGTGGTGTCGTCCACCATCGGCGGCAACCTCCTCAGCGAGAAGGATTATGTGTCCGCCGCTGTGTTGTTTGCGGTAACGGGTGCGGTGAGTTTGCTCGGTATTTTGTTGTACGATCTGGTCGTAAAACGCCAAAAGAAGAAATAAGCGTAAAAAGAGTGTCGATCGACACTCTTTTTTAATATATAAGGAGACTTGTATTTTTTGAAAATATCTGCTATACTGTATTTTGTATAATTTTGTGTAGCAAAAGCGCTCGAATTTATAAAGGAGAACTGGTATGCTCAACTGGTTGTTGCAGAATCGCGGTAACATTGAATTTCTGGATCTGATAGTGATGCTGCTGGCGTATGCCGTTATGGTGTTTGTCATGTTGCCGCTTCACGAACTGGGACATGCGTATATGGCACATTTACTCGGGGACGATACTGCAAGATGGAACGGTCGCTTGACCCTAAACCCGCTGAATCATCTGGATATGTTCGGTACGATGATGCTGGTGCTGTTCGGCTTTGGTTATGCACGCCCCGTGCCGGTGAATCCGCGCAATTTCCGTAATCCGAAGACGGGAATGGCGTTGACCGCACTGGCAGGTCCGCTGTCCAATTTGCTGTTGGCAACCGCTTCGGTGGCGATGTTCCGACTGATTTTGTTTTTGTTCGGCGGCGTGATGACCCAACAGGTGTTCAACTGGTTGGTGGTTGTGTTTATCGAGGTGTTTGCCTCAGTCAATATCGGTCTTGCCGTGTTCAATTTGTTGCCTATACCGCCGCTTGACGGTTCGAAGATTTTAGGGTTTTTCTTGCCGTCCCGTTTGATGTATCAGATGGAGCGGTACAGCCATTATATTTCCATGGCTTTGATGGCAATTTTGCTGTTCACCGATTTGTTAGATCAACCGTTGTTTTACCTGCGCGCGACGATATTGGGCGCAATCCTCCGCTTGTTCGGGCTATAAGATAGAATTGGAGTTTTTGATTGATGGAAGCCATTTCCTACCGTTTGCCGGTCTTTGAAGGACCGCTCGATCTTCTGTTGTTTTTGATACAGAAGAACAAACTGAATATTTACGATATTCCCATTACGGAGATTTTGCGGCAGTATTTGGATGCCATTGAAGAGATGAAAGAGCTGGATTTGGATATAGCCAGTGAGTTCCTCGAAATGGCGGCACGCCTGGTGCAGATCAAATCCGCGATGTTGCTTCCCAAATATGAGGATGAAGCGGAAACGCTTCGTCAGGAATTGACGGGACAGTTGATTGAATACAAACTGTGTCAGGAAGCCGCGCGCAGATTGGCAAAGCAACATATCGGCGGTGATTTGTTCATCCGTGAGGCGGAAGAGGTGGAGCCGGGTATGTCCTACCGCCGCGTACATCAGCCTGACGTGTTGGTGGAGGCCTACCTGTCTGCGGCAGGACGCGGCAAACGGCGTTTACCGCCGCCTGCGCAAGCATTCCACGGCATTGTGGCGCGTAAGATCGTGTCGGTATCTTCCAAGATCGTAACCGTTTTACGCAGTTTGCGCCAACATAAAGCGGTCAAATATGAGAACTTTTTCGAGGGCGCCGAAACGAAATCCGATTTGGTGGCAACCTTCTTGGCACTGCTCGAGTTGATGAAAGCACGCCGTATCCGCGTGGACGGCGAGGGTGATCACTTGCAGGTCAGTATGCAGGACAATGACGACGGTTTACCGTTTGAGTTCCACTCGGAATATGATGAAGAAATAAAGACGGAGAATAACAATGGAGATTAAACAATATCAAGCCGCGATTGAAGCGGTGGTGTTTGCTTGCGGTGAACCGGTGGCGGCTTCCCGTTTGGCACAGGTTTTGGAACTGGATGAAGAAACGGTCGAGCGTATTGCGGATGACTGGATGCAGGATATCAACACGCGCGGCGGTGGCATTATGGCTGTCAAACTGGATGACCAATACCAGTTGTGCACCCGTAAAGAATACGCCAACTATGTGCGTGCCGCACTGGATATTCGTCGCAACGTACCGTTGTCCCAGGCGGCAATGGAAGTGCTGGCTATCATCGCGTATAATCAACCTGTAACCAAAGCGTTTGTGGAACAGGTGCGCGGCGTCGATTGCGCGGCTGTTTTGCAGGGTCTTATCACCAAAGGTCTGGTCGAGGAAAAGGGACGTTTGGAACTGCCCGGCAGACCGCTTTTGTACGGTACGACCGCTACGTTCTTGCGCAGTTTCTCGATCTCGAGTCTCAACCAACTGCCGCCGTTGCCGCAGGATGAAAAAGAGCCGGTCCGAGATACGACTTTGGATGAAGTGTTGGAAGAACAAGAAGCCGCGGAACATATTACTGCACCTGAAGCGGATATGCCCGAACAGGCTGAGGAATAATACACGATAGGAAGGAATGCGGCGCATGATCGCGTTGTATATCATCGGCGGTTTGCTCGCGCTGATTGCGCTGTTGTTGTCATCGCCGATCTCCGTTCACTTTTTCTATCGGGAAACACCGGAATTGGTACTGCGTATATGGGGTTTGCCTGTACGTATGTTGCCTCGTCCTTCTGTAGAGGAAGCGGTGGTTTCCACCTCTGAAAAAGCAGAACAGAAAACAGAAAAACAGAAAAAGGACAAGCCTTCATTTCTCTTGAAACTGCAAGAGTCCTTGAAAGAGGATGGTATTGGTACCATTTTGCAGTTGATGGGGGAACTCGCAGGGGTTTTGAAACGCACGATAGGCAGACTGCTGCGTGCGATTACGGTGAAAGAATTTCGGCTGCAGATGCGCATTTCGGGGGATGATGCCGCTTCGACGGCGATCAACTACGGAAGAGTGTGCGCCGCTTTCTATCCGCTGTTTGGTGCGGTGTGCGCAGGTATGCGCGTGCGGCATCACGACGTGGATTTGAGACCGGATTTTGCGGAAGAGGGCAGTGCCGTTTTGGTGGATATCACCGCCCGCGTTTCTTTGTGGAGATTGACGGGCGCTGTGATTGCGGCAGGATGGTCTCTGCTGTGGACGTATGTGAAATTGGATGTATCAGACAAATCTGAAAGGACGGTAAATACAAATGGGCGAAAGTAACAATGTGAAAAATCTGCTTGGCACTTCTATTGAAAAGATCAAAGAGGTCGTGGACACCAACACGGTGATTGGCGATCCGATCGTGTCTGCAGACGGCACAACGGTGATCCCCGTTTCTAAAATTTCTTACGGATTTGCATCCGGCGGTAGTGATCTGCCCAGCAAGAATGCGCAGTCGTTGTTCGGTGGCGCAGGCGGTGCGGGTATCAATATTACGCCTATCGCGTTTTTGGTGATTTCCAACGGCAGTGTGCGTATGTTGCCCATTTCCTCCAAACCCGACACGTTTGATAAAGCGATGAGTCTGGTACCGGATTTGGTGGATAAAGTAAGTGGTTTGTTGAATCGCAAAAAGGACAGCGACCGTGCCGCTGAAGCAAAAGCCGAGGTCGAATCGGAGATTTCTGTACAGTAATTGAAGTCTGCCTATCCGCATAAGATTATGTGGGTAGGTGGTTTTCATGTATAAACGAATGATACTTTGTCTGCCGTTTTTGTTGTTGCTGTCGTGTCTTCCTGTGCAAGCGGAAGAACTGTCATTGTCATCGGCATCTGCGGTGGTGATGGAAGCGGACAGCGGAAAGGTGCTGTTTGAAAAGGATGCGCACACGGCGCGTCCCATGGCGAGTACGACCAAATTGATGACGGCGCTGGTAGCGGCGGAAGCGTTACCGCTGAACAAAGAGTTGACGGCGAGCGGTGCGGCGGTTGCCGTCGAAGGTTCTGCTTTGGGTCTCAGAGCAGGGGATGCCATTTCGATGGAAGATCTGCTGACGGGTTTGTTACTCGCTTCAGGAAACGATGCGGCGAACGTGGTCGCTGAATCGGTTGCAGGAAGTCTGACCGCATTTGCATCTTTGATGAATGCCAAAGCGGCGGCGTTAGGTATGCAAAACAGCGGTTTTGTTACTCCGTCCGGATTGGATGCCGACGGTCATCACGCCAGTGCGTATGATATGGCACTGCTCGGTCGAGCGGTGTTGCAAAATGATTTTCTGCGAGAGGTGTGTGCACAGTCGCGCGCACAAATATCGTTCGGACAGCCCAAACGCACGGTGTGGGTGAAAAACCATAACCGCCTGCTGGAGATGTCGAAAGACTGTATCGGTATGAAAACGGGGTACACCAAAAAAGCAGGCAGATGTTTGGTGTCTGCCGCACAGCGGGACGGTATCACTATCGTGGTGGTAACTTTGCACGGCAGTGATGATTGGAACGATCATTTGAAACTATATGAATACGCGTTTTCGCGTGTGGTTTCGGTACAACCGACCACACCAAAGTTGCAACCGTTGGCGGTGGCAGGCGGTATGTCAGACGCGGTTGGCATCTCTACCGAGCAACCACCTGCAATGGTGTTGCCAACGGATCACAGCGGCGTGGTTACCACGATGGAATTGCCACCATTTTTGTGGGCGCCGATACAGAGCGGTGATACGGTGGGGTATGTAACCTATCGGTATGGGAACGCCCAAACGGTGGTGTTGCCGATCGTCGCTAATGACAATGTGGATATACGACCGTTATCCTCTTTCGGACAACGGCTTTGGAAATGTTATCAACGAATATTAAAAGTGTTTTTCAAGTAAGGAGTAGAACATGGCACAAGTACGATTGCAAAAACTCTTGTCCGAGCGCGGTGTTGCATCCCGACGCAAAGCAGAAGAGTTGATCGCGGCAGGCAAGGTGAAGGTTAATGGACACGTGGCACGTCTGGGCGATAAAGCGGATGAGCGCAAAGACCATATCACCGTGTGCGGCAAGAAAATTGAACCTGCACAGATGCCGGTATATATCATGTTACATAAACCGCGCGGTTTTATCACCACCATGAAAGATGAAAAAGACCGCAAATGCGTGGAAGATCTGGTGCGCGGCTTGGACGTGCGTGTGTTTCCGGTCGGTCGTTTGGATAAAGATTCCGAGGGTATGCTCATGATGACCAACGACGGTGATTTTGCCAATGCCGTCATTCATCCCTCGTCCCACGTGCCGAAACGTTATCGTGTAACGGTGCGCGCAGAGGTAACCGACCAGTTACTCGAACCGATCAGACGCGGTATGGTGATTGAAGGCGAAAAGACGGCGCCTGCAGACGTTGCTATCGTGAGTGCGGCAAAAGAACGCAGTGTGGTGGAAATCGTGCTGTACGAAGGCAAAAACCGAGAGATCCGCAAGATGTGCGAACAGTTGGGGCTGGAAGTAATGCGCCTGCGCCGCACGGCGATCGGACCTGTTAAACTTGGTATGTTGCCGGCAGGTAAATGGCGGTATCTGCAACCCAAAGAGGTCAGAGCACTGGTGATGGCGACGGGCCGTCCCGAGAAGATTGCCGCAGACTATATCAAAAACGGAAAGGCGGATGACCGTGATTACCATTCTGCCCGCAGATGAGACGTTTTACAATGCAAAGGGTATCGCCGACCCTGCCGTTCGTGCAATGGTGATTGCAGGTGGGGATACGGTGGAAGAGTATATCCTGTTCACGATGGGGGACAAGGAGATGGAACTGACCGAGATGCACGCGGAAGATTTTGTGTTGCAGGAAGGGTTAGTTCGCGCGGCGCTCAACTACGGTTTCCGCCGCGAACTGGAAACGGCGTTTTGTACGCAACCGAATATGGATGACATTTTGAAATTCTTGATTTTCAAAGATACAGGGGAGAGAAAAGAGGTCTCTCTGGGTGAATTCTTCAGTCGCGGATGTAAACATTGCGTAAAAAAGTGAGGAAACTTATCAAAAGTACTTGTGCTGTTTGGTAAAATACGGTATAATAACTTTGATTTTGGGTTTTATCCCACAAGACAAACGGAAAGGATTTGTGTAGTATGAAAAAGTTCAATATCACTGTTAACGGAACTGCTTATAAAGTTGAGGTTGAAGAAGAAGGCGCAGTAGCCGCTGTTGCTGCTCCTGCTCCCGTTGCCGCCGCTCCTGCGGCTGCACCCGCACCTACTGCCGCTCCTGCCGCTGCAGGCGCTACCGAGGTTACCGCTCCGATGCCGGGCACCATTGTCAATGTGCCTGTGAAGGCCGGTGACAGCGTTGCCAAAGGTCAGGTCCTCGTGGTGTTTGAAGCTATGAAAATGGAACAGGAAGTTATGGCTCCCTGCGACGGCACTGTTGCTTCTGTCAATGTGAACAAGGGCGAAACCGTTGAGACCGGCAAACTGTTGCTGACCCTCAACTAAATGCTCGCATTCAGAAGTCTCTGTCGGAAAGGATGAAACATATGGCAAAGGTTGGAATTACCGAAACCATTTTGCGTGATGCGCATCAGTCGCTGATCGCCACGCGTATGTCTACTGAAGAAATGTTGCCGGCACTGGAAGCGCTCGATAAGATCGGTTTCCATTCGCTGGAATGTTGGGGCGGTGCGACGTTCGATGCGTGCTTGCGTTTTCTGGACGAAGATCCTTGGAAACGTTTGCGTACTTTGAAAGAGCATATGCCCAATACTCCCTTGCAGATGTTGTTCCGTGGCCAGAATATGCTGGGTTACCGTCATTATGCGGATGATATCGTGGAATATTTCGTGCAGAAATCGGTTGCAAACGGTATTGATGTTATTCGTATTTTTGATGCGCTCAACGACATTCGTAACCTGGAAACGTCCATCAAGGCGGCGAAAAAAGAAAAAGGTGCTCACGCGCAGGTTGCGGTGTGCTACACCACCAGTCCTGTGCATGATATCGAATATTTCGTGAATTATGCCAAACAGTTGGAAGAGATCGGCGCAGACTCCATTTGTTTGAAAGATATGGCAGGTCTGCTGTTGCCGTACGAGACTTATAACCTCGTGAAGGCAATCAAAGAAACCGTGAAACTTCCTGTTCAGATCCATTCTCACTTTACCGCAGGTATTGCGGATCAAGTGTTGATGAAAGCGATCGAAGCAGGCGCCGATGTGGTGGATACCGCGTTGTCTCCGCTTGCGATGGGTACTTCTCATCCTGCGACCGAATCGATGGTTGCCGCTCTCAAGAACACGGAATACGATACGGGTCTTGATCTCATTGCGCTCAACGATGTCAGCAAACACTTCAAAGGTTTGCGTCAGAAATATCTTGACAGCGGTCTGTTGAATACCAAGATGTTGGAAGTGGATGCCAATGCTCTGATCTATCAGGTGCCGGGCGGTATGCTTTCCAACCTCGTCAGCCAGTTGAAACAGATGGGCAAAGAGGATAAACTGGAAGAGGTTCTCCTCGAAGTGCCGCGCGTTCGTAAGGACTCCGGTTATCCGCCGCTGGTTACTCCGTCTTCTCAGATTGTGGGTACGCAGGCAGTGCTCAACGTCATCTTGGGTGAGCGCTATAAGAGTGTTACCAAAGAGTTCAAAGGCTTGGTGCGCGGCGAATACGGTTCCAATCCTGCACCGATCGATCCCGAATTCCGCAAAATGATCATCGGCGATGAAGAACCGATCGATTGTCGTCCTGCGGATCTGATCGCACCTGAATTAGAAAAAATGCGCGAAGAAGTTGCCGCGATGGGTGATCTCATCGAGCAGGAAGAGGACGTGCTGACCTACGCACAATTCGGTCAGGTTGCGACCAAATTCTTCGAAAAACGCGCACAGATCAAAGCGTTTGGTGATCCCAACGGTTTCCATACCGATGAGATTGTCGTAACTGCTGAATAATGTACAAAAAATCCCGATGTTTCATCGGGATTTTTTTGATTTTTCATCCCGAATTCCTTGACAGTATCGTGTAAAAACTGGTAAAATAATATGAATAGTAATAGTATCTCCAAAGGGGATGAAACGTATGATTAAAAGTATGACCGGCTACGGTCGTGATGAACAGCAGATTGACGGCATGAACATCATCGTCGAGCTGAAATCGGTCAACCACAGATATTTTGAATATGGCTCCCGTTTGCCGTATGCATACGGCTTTTTGGACGACAAACTGAAGAAGTATCTGCAGAGTCGTATCAGCCGCGGTAAGGTGGACGTATCGGTCTGGATTCAGACGATGGACGCACCCGGCAGCGAAGTAACGGTGAATTACGATCTCGCTGAAAATTACGTCAAAGCGATGCGTGAAATGGCGGAACGTTTGGGGCTTCGGGATGATATCTCGGTAACCGCGTTGTCCCGCTATCCCGATATTCTGACCGTTACCAAAGCGGCGGCAGATGAAGATGCCATTTGGGCGGCTGTGGAAACGGTTGCGGCAGGTGCTGTGGATAAGTTCACCGCTATGCGTGAACGCGAAGGCGAAAAATTGCGCGACGATATCTTGTCTCGTGCTGATACTATTCTGACGGCCGTGGAGAAGATTGAAAAACGTTCTCCTGAAACGGTACGTTTGCATATGGAAAAGGTAGAAACCCGTATGCGCGAACTGTTGGACGGTGCCGCTGTGGACGAACAGCGATTGCTGACCGAAGCGGCGATCTTTGCCGATAAGGTGGCGGTTGCGGAAGAAACGGTCCGTTTGCGCAGTCATATCGATCAGTTACGCCAGATGGTGTCGGGAGACGATGCTATCGGCAGAAAACTGGATTTCCTCGTACAGGAAATGAACCGTGAGATCAACACCACCGGTTCCAAAGCACAGGATGCGGAAATGGCACGTATCGTGGTGGACGTCAAAGCGGAGATCGAGAAGATTCGTGAGCAGATTCAGAACATTGAGTAACCACGGAGGCAACGTATGAAACTGATTAACATCGGATTTGGCAATATGGTGTCCGCAAACCGTTTGGTAGCGATCGTCAGCCCCGAATCCGCTCCCATCAAACGTATTATTCAGGACGCCAAAGATCGCGGAACGCTGATCGATGCCACCTATGGCAGAAGAACACGTGCGGTGCTGATTACCGACAGCGATCACGTCGTTCTCTCGGCCGTACAACCTGAAACGGTTGCCAACCGCCTTGGCGCAGATGATGATACCGAGGAGGAAGAGGCTGAGAATGAATAAACGCGGTATGCTGATCATTTTATCCGGTCCGTCCGGTTGCGGTAAAGGCACGGTGCTCAAAGCGCTGTTGCAAAAGCGGCAGGATATGGTGGTTTCCGTTTCTGTTACCACCCGCGCACCTCGTCCCGGTGAAGAGGACGGTGTGCATTACTTCTTCCGCACACGCGAAGAGTTCGAGCGGATGATCGCTGATAACGAATTGTTGGAATACGCCGAATACAACGGCAATTACTACGGAACACCTTTGCCGCCCATCGACGCTTGGTTGGATGAGGGTAAGAACGTGGTGTTGGAAATCGAAGTGCAGGGCGCTGAAAAGGTGATGCACAAACTGCCCGATGCGGTATCGATGTTCATCGTGCCTCCGTCGGCGGCAGTGTTGGAGGAACGCCTGCGCGGACGCGGCACCGAGACCGAAGAGGTCATTCTGGGCCGTTTGGCTGCGGCAAAACGTGAGTTTGCGGCGGCAAAACTGTATCAATACATCGTGTGTAACGATGTGGTAGACAATGCGGTTGAGCAGATTGAAACCATCCTCAAAGCGGAGTCTATGCGATATGATAGAATTAAAAATACTTTAACGGAGGTAGAAGGAATATGTTAAAACCGACCGATATTGAAGAACTGCAGGGCAAGAACAGCCGTTACGCCGTGGTGATCGGCGTTGCCAAACGCGCCAGAGAGATTTCTGAAGAAACGCAGGCGCGCGAGGAGATTATCACCGAAAAGACGGTTTCTCTCGCTATCGAAGATTTTAAAAACGGCGAGTGCAAACTGCTTGTTCCGGACGAAGCGGAATAAAAACACTCAACAAGAGGTGAAGAAAGGATGCTTGGAACAACGGTTGTACAAATAGCGGTTGATCAAGCATCCTTTTACTTTGATCGACCGTACAGTTACACGGTGCCGACTTCGCTGAAAGATAAAGTGCAGGTCGGTTGCCGCGTGATGGTACCCTTTGGCGGCGGCAATCGCCGCAGACAGGGCATTATTCTGTCTTTGGATACGCCGACCGATCTTCCCAAAAATTTAAAACCCGTGGAAGCGGTATTGGATGAGACCCCGCTGTTGTCGCACAAGATGCTGGAATTGGCGCTGTGGCTCAAAGAGCGCACCTTTTCCACTACCTTTGATTGTGTGCGCGCGATGTTGCCGACCGGCATGTATATGCGTATTAAAACGGTGTTCCGAGCCGCTTTGGATGTTTCTCCCGAAACATTGGAGGGGTTGACCAACGCTGAAAAACAGGTGTTTACCTTTGTTTCCCGTTGCCCTGATGGGGTCGATGGGGATACGCTGCTAAAAAAATGCGGTGTGGAAGAAAATGCACCGTCGGTGCGCAGCTTGCTGACAAAAGAACTGCTGTTCCGCGCGGATGGCGCTTTCCGCAACACGGGGGATGCCACCGTGAAAATGGTCCGTTTGACCGCGGACGGTGAAAATTGGCAGGAAACAGGTGCCGAAAAACTGACTGACCGTCAGAAGTCGGTACTTACCTTGTTGCAGGATGTCGGTTGTGCTTCGCTAAAGGAAATTTGCTATTTTGCTTCGGTTACCAAAGCGATTCCCGATGCGTTGGTCAAAAAGAAGTTGGCGTTTTATTATGACGCGGAAGTGTTGCGCACACCGTATGAAACCGCGAGTGAACCGCCCGCGATCTGTTCTGCTGTTTTGAACGAGGAACAGCAACACGCGTTTGAACGGTTGGAAGACTTGTATGTACAGGGAAAAGCCGCGGCGGCGTTGCTGTACGGTGTTACCGGGAGCGGTAAAACACAGGTGTATATGAACCTCATTGATCGTGTGGTGTCGGATGGCAAGCAGGTCATCGTGATGGTGCCCGAAATTTCGTTGACACCGCAGATGATGGACCTGTTTTTGAAACGGTATGGCAGTCGCGTGGCGGTATTGCACAGCGGTTTGTCTATCGGCGAGAGAATGGATGAATGGAAACGCATCCGCAGGGGAGAAGCCCGTATTGTGGTGGGTACCCGTTCCGCTGTATTTGCACCGTGTGAAAACCTGGGACTGATTGTGATGGATGAGGAACAGGAACATACGTATAAATCGGAAAGCACACCGCGGTATCACGCCAGAGATGTGGCAAAATACCGCTGTGCACAGCAGAGCGCCATGCTACTATTGGCTTCTGCGACCCCGTCAGTTGAGTCGTATCTCGCTGCCCAAAGCGGTCGGTACACTTTGTGCACCTTGAACGGTCGCTTTGGTGATGCCGCGTTGCCGCAGGTGGAAGTGGTGGATATGCGCGGAGAAGAGATGGGTGGAGACAGCATTGGCGAGACACTTGCGCGCGAGATGCGTGAAACGTTAGATGCAGGCAGACAGGTGATTTTATTGCTCAACCGTCGTGGTTTCCATACCCATATTTCTTGCCGCGGTTGCGGTTATGTGTTTACCTGCCCGTCTTGCAGTATTTCGATGACTTATCACCGTGCCAATCGGCGGATGATGTGTCATTATTGCGGACATATGGAAGAACCTACGGTGCGGTGTCCGCAATGCGATTCGGATAAAATTCGCTATACAGGACTTGGTACGCAACGTGTGGAAGAGGAACTGGAAGAGAAATTCCCCGGTATTCCCGTGTTGCGTATGGATGCGGATACCACCATGTCCCGTATGTCATATGAACAAAAATTCAAAGATTTCGCGGACGGAAAATATCAGATTATGATTGGCACCCAGATGGTTGCCAAAGGTCTGGATTTCCCGAAAGTAGGTTTGGTTGGCGTGTTATCGGCGGATCAGGCGCTGTATAGCGCGGATTATCGTTCGTTTGAAACCACGTTCGCCTTGCTTACGCAGGTGGTGGGGCGCGCCGGCAGACGGGATACTCCCGGCAAAGCGGTCATTCAGACCTATGTTCCTGAAAATTATGTGATAGATCTCGCGGCACAGCAAGATTACCTTTCGTTTTATGAAACGGAAATTGCGAGCCGCAAGCTGATGAAATATCCGCCGTACGCCGATCTGTGTATGTTCGGATTTGTCGGTGTAATGGAAAAAGCGGTGGCTGATGCCGCCAATCGTTTCCTGTCGCAGTTGCACGCGATGGCGATGGGAGAATATAGCGACGTTCCGTTGATTGCTTTGGATCCCACCCCTGCGGCGGTGGCAAGAGTGTCCGGAAAATATCGGTATAAACTGATTGTCAAAACCAAAAACACCGCACGTATGCGAGAAATGGTCGGGCGGCTGTTGAACGAGTTTGCGAAAGCACCCGAAAACAAATCGGTAACCGTGTATGCGGATATTCAACCTGTGAATTTACTGTAATATGGAGGCATTAGAGATGGCTATTCGAAATATTTTAAATGAAAGTGATCCGATTTTGCATAAAGTCTGCCGTCCGGTAGACAATTTTGATGAGCGGCTGTGGCAACTGCTTGACGATATGCGTGATACTCTTGCAAAAGCAGGCGGTGTCGGTCTGGCAGGTCCGCAGGTTGGTATGTTGCGCCGCTTGTTTATCATGGACGTGGGCGACGGTCTCGTTGAATGTGTAAACCCGAAGATCCTGGAAGAAAACGGTGTACAGGAATGTGTGGAAGGATGTCTGTCCAGCCCCGGTGAATACGGACTGATCAAACGCCCTCAAACGGTCAAAATGCAAGCGCAGGACAGAAACGGTAAATTCTTCATCATCACGGCATCCGACCTGAAAGCACAATGCATTTCGCACGAAACCGATCATTTGGACGGTGTGTTGTTCAAATCCAAGGTCAGCCGTATGCTCAGCCCCGATGAACTCAGTAAGGATTGATATATATGAAAATTATATTTATGGGAACGCCTGATTTCGCCGTTCCGTCCTTTGAGCGATTGCTGAAAGACGGACACGAGATCGTTTTGGCGGTTACACAAGAGGATAAGCCCAAAGGCAGACATCAGGTGCTGACACCGCCTCCTGTAAAGGAATGTGCCTTACGGCACGGTGTGGCGGTATATCAGCCGAAAACGCTCAAAAGCGATGAGGCGTACGAGACGTTAAAAGCGGTAAACGCCGATCTGATTGCGGTGGTGGCGTACGGTAAGATCCTGCCGCCGCGCATTTTGGAAATGACGCCGTATGGTGCTATCAACGTGCACGGTTCTTTGTTGCCAAAATATCGCGGTTCTGCCCCTATCCAGTGGGCAGTTCTCAACGGTGATGCGGTGTCCGGTGTTACGACCCAACAGATGAACGAGGGAATTGATACTGGTGATATTTTGATGATGTCTGAGCGTGCGATTCCTGAAGATATGACAGCAGGTGAACTGTTTGACGCGCTGTGCGAAGACGGTGCTGAGTTGCTGTCCGAAACGATCACAGGTGTGCAAAACGGAACGTTGACACCGCAACGGCAAAACGAAGCGGATGCATCCTACATCTCAATGTTGGATAAATCTATGTGTCCCTTGGACTTCTCGAAATCCGCATGGCAGTTGCACAACCAGGTGCGCGGCCTGCATCCGTGGCCGGTGGCGACCTGCATGCTCGGTGATACGCAATTGAAGATTCACAAAACCCGTGTGGGCGAGAAAACCAACGCCGAAGCAGGAAAGATGATTACCTTGACACCATTTACGGTGGCTTGCGGCGACGGTACTGCGCTGGAAATTCTGGAATTACAAGCGCCCGGTTCCAAACGAATGGCGGCGGCAGACTTTTTGCGCGGTCATGCCATTCCGATCGGAACGGTTTTGAAGTAAAAGGAGTTTTTGGATGTACTATTATCTTGTCTTGGTTGTTCCTGCGTTGCTGGTTGCGGCGTGGGCGCAATACAAAGTCAAATCCACCTTTCGAAAATACAGCCAATTTGCTACCGCAGACGGTATGACCGGTGCGCAAGCCAGTGGATTGATTCAGAGGGAAAACGGCATTTCGGTTGCGGTACATCCCGTTGACGGAGAATTGACCGATCACTACAATCCCAAGACCGATTCGATTCATCTGTCCAAACCGGTATATGCGGTCAATTCAATTGCGGCGGTCGGTGTTGCGGCGCACGAAACGGGTCATGCTTTGCAGTACGCATACGACTATGCGCCTATTCGTTTTCGTATGGCGCTCGTTCCCGTTACCAATTTTTCTGCTTCTATCTCACCGTATTGTATTATGCTCGGCTTGATAGCAGGGTATGATATGCTGGCGTATATCGGCATTGCGCTGTTCAGCGTTTCGGTGTTGTTCCAGCTGGTAACGTTGCCGGTGGAATTCAATGCGAGCCGCCGTGCGGTAGCGGCATTGGAGAACAGCGGTCGTTTTTCGGATGCAGAAATGCAGGGTGTTAAAAAAGTGCTGTTCGCGGCGGCGATGACCTACGTGGCTGCTTTGCTTGTTTCGG
Source organism: Acutalibacteraceae bacterium (assembly GCA_045649855.1). Classification (GTDB taxonomy): domain Bacteria; phylum Bacillota; class Clostridia; order Oscillospirales; family Acutalibacteraceae; genus URNF01. Next base: position 15,717 of record JAZRQN010000123.1, read on the forward strand.
TGATGAACCTGTTGCGCTTGTTGCTCATTGTGGCAGGTCGCGGCGGTCGGAGGAGAGACTGATGGCCGCGCCGCGTCGTACAGCTGTGGAGGTTCTGGTGCGTGTGCATCGGGACGGCGGCTATTCAAACATCGTGTTGGACACCGTTTTGAAAGAAGGGACTTTCACGCCGCAGGATAAAGCGTTGTTGTCCCGTCTTGTATACGGTGTGATCGAACGCAAACTGACTCTCGATTACGTGATTGACAAGGTATCTTCGGTACCGCTGAAAAAGATGCATCCGACCGTTCGCGAGATTTTGCGCACGGGCGTGTATCAACTGCTGTTTATGGACAAGATTCCTGCTTCTGCCGCTGTGAACGAGTCGGTCAAGCTGGCAAAGAGCATGGGGCAGAGCAGAGCGGCAGGGTTTATCAACGCTGTTTTGCGCAACACCCAACGGAAACAAGATACGTTGTTGCAAGGCGCATCGGATGAGGTGCTGTATAGCGTGCCTGCGGAGTGGATCGACTATTGGAAAGCGTGTTACGGACGGGAATTGACCGACGGTATGCTTGACAGTCTGAATGATTCTCCTCCGCAATCCATTCGTGTGAATACATTGAAAATTTCCACCGCAGAATTTTGCGAAAAATTGACGGCGGCGGACGTTTCGTTTGAAATTCAACCCGATTTGCCGGACGGCTTGCACGTTCAAGCGGGTTTTGACTGGAAAAGGGTTGCAAAAATTGAAGATAACTGGTATTATTATCAGGATACGGCATCGCAATATTGCTGTCGCGCGATAGACGCGCATCCGGGAGAACGGATCGCGGATGTTTGTGCGGCACCCGGAGGCAAAAGTTTCACCGTAGCACAATATATGCAAAACGATGGCTACATACTGTCGGGGGATGTGTATCCGCAGAAATGTGAGACCATCGCACGCCGTGCAAAGCAGTATGGAATTACCTGTTTGGAAACGGTGGTACGCGATGCATCATCACCGCTTCCGCTTGAACTGGTGGGTGCGTTTGACCGTGTACTGTGCGATGCACCGTGCTCGGGACTCGGCGTTGTGCGCCGCAAACCCGAGATTCGCTACAAACGGCTGTCCGAGACGGAATCGTTGCCTGCGTTACAGGCGGAGATCTTGGATCGTGCCGCCGAAATGGTGCGAAAAGGCGGTGTGTTGCAGTATTCCACCTGCACCTTGCGACCGGAAGAAAATGAACAGATTGCGGCGGCTTTTTTGAACAAACACGCGGATTTTGTACCGCGTCTGTTACCGCTTTCTGCGTGTTTTGAAGCGATGAATCTGCCGATCTCTCACCAGATTACGCTGTTTCCGCACGTTCATAATACCGATGGTTTTTATATTGCTTCATTCGAAAAGAAGTGATGATATATGGAAAAACAAAATTTACGCGCTTTGTCGGCTGAACAGCTGACGGCGTTTTTGACCGAACGCGGCTTGCCGTCGTTTCGGGCGAAACAGATACGCACCTGGTTGGATGCAGGTGTAACCGATTTTACGCAAATGACCAATCTGCCGCTTGCACTTCGCGAACAGCTTGCCGAGTGGTTTATCGTTCCCACGGTACAGATTGTGCGGAAACTGGTATCCCAAATCGACGGCACGGTGAAATATCTGTTTGCACTGGAAGACGGTGAAACGGTGGAATCGGTTTTGATGTCCTATAAGCACGGGTGGAGCCAGTGCATTTCCACGCAGGTGGGATGTAAGATGGGCTGTACGTTCTGTGCGACGGGCATGGGTGGTTTTGTGCGCAACTTGTCTGCGGCTGAAATTTTGGCACAGATCGAAGCGGCGCAAAACGATCACAATATTCGAGTGTCCTCCGTCGTGTTGATGGGCATGGGCGAACCGTTTGATAACTATGACGAGGTGCTGTCGTTCCTGCGTATGTTGGGAGAAGAAGGCGGCGTGCATATCGGTATGCGGCATGTTTCGCTGTCCACCTGTGGTTTGGTGGATCGTATCCGCGATTTGATGCAGGAAAAATTACAGCTCACTTTGTCTGTGTCTTTGCACGCACCCAACGATGCTATTCGTTCCAAAATGATGCCTGTCAATAAACGGTATCCTGTGGACGAGTTGTTGGCGACTTGTAAGGAATACGCCGATGTTACAGGTAGACGCGTTTCGTATGAATACGCGATGGTGAACGGCGTGAATGATACAGATGCGTGTGCAGAGGAACTGGCGAAAAAACTCAAAGGTTCTTTGTGCCACGTCAATTTGATTCCCGTGAACGCGGTGGAGGGGAAGGCACAAACCGCCAGTTCCCGTCCGCGTATTGCGGCGTTCCAAAACATTTTGGAACGGCACGGTATCACGGCGACGGTACGACGGACTTTGGGATCGGATATCAACGCATCCTGCGGTCAGTTGAGAAGAAAAGAAGATCAACATATTTGAAAGGGAGGTGAAGCCTTTGGAAATTTACGGTGCGACCGACATCGGTCGAGTGCGCAGTAACAATCAGGATACTTACCGTTGCGGCAGGTTGAACGAAACCGCGGTATATGCGGTGGTGTGCGACGGTATGGGCGGTGCTAACGGCGGCAATATCGCCAGCAGTATTGCGGCGGATATGATGGAAAAACGCCTGGTATCGCAGTATCGCGAAAATATGCCACAGGCTTCTGTCCTCAATTTGCTGGAAAGTGCTGTGGACGCCGCGAATATCGAGGTGTTTGACAAAGCCGCCTCCGACGCGGATCTGATGGGCATGGGTACGACGCTGATCACGGTGGTCGCAGACGGCGACAAAGCGATGATCGTTCACGTGGGAGACAGCCGTGTGTATCATTTGTCCAAAGGAGAACTGACACAGATCACGACCGATCATTCGGTGGTGCAGGAAATGATCCTCAAGGGTCAGTTGACCGAAGAACAGGCACGAGAACATCCCAGACGCCACTTCATCACCCGTGCAATCGGTGTGGCAAGTGATGTGCGCCCCGATTTTGACATTGTGGACGTACAGACGGGCGATCGTTTGTTGCTGTGCAGCGACGGTTTGACCAATATGGTGTCGGATGAACAGTTAAAACAGTTGTTGGAAACTGCAGATGCGGCAGACTTGCCGTCTTTGCTGGTGGAAACCGCAAACCAAAACGGCGGCGAGGATAATATTACCGCTGTTGTGATTGATTGTTGATGTCTAGGGTAGAAAGGTGGACTTTTCATGGATAAATATCTGGGAAAGAAGTTGGGAGGACGCTACGAGATTCAGAAAATGATCGGCGTCGGCGGTATGTCCTATGTATATAAGGCATACGACACCATTGACGACCGTCCCGTAGCAGTCAAGATCCTCAAAGAGGAGTATCTCCATAACGAGGAGTTTACCCGTCGCTTTAAAAACGAATCCAAAGCGATTGCGATCTTGTCCCATCCGAATATCGTGCGTGTGTATGATGTGAGTTTTGACGAGCAGTTGCAGTATATCGTTATGGAACACATCGACGGCATCACGCTGAAAGAATACATCGACCAACAGCAGGATATCCGTTGGAAAGAAACGGTGCATTTCACGGTGCAAATCTTGCGCGCTTTACAGCACGCACATGATAAAGGTATCATTCACCGCGATATTAAACCGCAGAATATTATGTTGTTGCCGGACGGCACTATCAAAGTTACCGACTTTGGCATTGCTCGCCTGTCTCGCAGTGAGTTGCGTCCTCCCGTTGCAGGTGAGAAAGCAATCGGTTCGGTGCATTACATCAGCCCCGAACAGGCAAAAGGCGAACTCACCGACGAACGTGCGGACTTGTATTCCATCGGTGTGATGATGTATGAAATGCTGACCGGTCGTCTGCCGTTCGAAGCAGATAACGCGGTGTCGGTTGCGATTATGCAGTTGCAGTCGGAAGCAAAACGTCCTCGTAACATCAATGAAGACATCCCCGAGGGCTTGGAAGAAATCATCCTCAAAGCGATGCAAAAGGATGCTGAAAAACGGTATCAGTCTGCGGCGGAAATGCTCAGTGATATTGATGAGTTCAAGAAAAATCCCAGCATCCGCTTTGAATATCAGTACTTTGCAGAAGAACCCACTCGTTATGTAGATGCTATTGCACGCATCAAAAACGAGGAGGAAGAGGCAGAGGAAGAAGAGCAGAAAGAGAAAAAGAGCGCGCCTATCGTGGCTATTTTGGCGGCGGTTGCGTGTGCGATTGTGGTGATTGCACTGGTGTTTGCTGGTATTGCAGGTTTCACCAAACTGTTTGGTGGCGGTGATGCGAAAGATACCATCGAAGTAGGCAACTTCGTCGGCAAACATTATGCTAACGAACTGGCGATCGATTCCGAGTTCTTGAGCACCTATTCGCCTGTGTTCCAGAAAGCGTATAACGCGGATTATCCCGAGGGCTATGTATTCAAACAAGATCCCGAACCGGGTTCTAAAATCAAATTGAAGGATACCATCACCCTGTGGATCAGCACGGGTGAGAGAACCACCGAGATCCCCGAAGTGCGCGCCGGCGAACATTACGTTGTTGTGTATAAGAACGTGAAAGATGCGGGCATTGAAGTGAAGCAGGTCGAAGAAGTCAGCGAAACGATCGAAGTCGGACACGTTGTGCGCATCGATCCGTCCTATGCGGGCGAAGCGGTGGCAGGCAGTGAGATTCGCGTGTTCGTCAGCATCGGAACGGAAGAACCCGATCCTGTGAAGATCCCCGACGTGATGAATGTCGCGG
>JAZRQN010000124.1:0-24975 GCA_045649855.1 Acutalibacteraceae bacterium
AGCAATAACCGCAGTGGAAGCCATCAATATCTTTTGCCACAGTTTCACGCATTCTCCTCCTTTCGACAAGTATGTACATAGTATATTCTTTTTTCACGCATACCGCAAGATGTTTCGCAAAAAAATCCGACGACAAAACCACATTTTCGTCGTCGGATCTTCTTATTTCATCTTCTCTGCATATTCCTCGTCTGCCGCTTGACACATCTTTTTGATCAGTGCGATCTCTTTGGGGTCGTACGGGCGGTGGTTGGGACGATACAAATCGTGGAACCACTGTTTCACATCGAAATCAGCATTGGGATCTGCTTCGATTGCATTCCAGGTTGCCTCCCACGGCTCGTAGGTCTGGTACTTACCTGCCACAAACCCCCAGTTGTAACACGCGATCTTCTCCAGATAGAACATCGGGAAGTTGTCAAATACATCATTATGCAAGCAACGGCCCATCCATTCGGTATTCATCAGCGGTCTGCCAAATTCTTTGAGCTTGCGCACCATCTGCACGTGTTCCGGGAAAGGACTGTAACAATGATACGAAATGATATCGGAATTTTCCAAAATGTACTGTTCAATATCGTTAAAGCCATCTTCAGGCAGGGTGCGCCACACACCTGCGGTAATCGGCTGGGACGGATCAGCAGCGCGTACCGTTTCAAACATCTTGATGACATTGGGAAGACTGATGCTGTCGCGGCGGGAGTTGCCCGGCTCGTTGTACACGTCCCATACGGCAATGCGCGGATCATCTTTGTGCAAAGACACCAGTTCGCTCACCATTTTGTAGTAATCCGCGGCGGTTTCGGGATCGTCCAGATAGAAATGCGGCGCAGGGCCGTTGTGCGCACCGTGCTGGGAATGTTTTTTGCCGCCGTGATAGCCCCAGTCGTATTTCTGTTCACCGATGTAAGGCAGTGCCCATCGCTCGGTTTTGGGCGGCATACAGTCGTTGGCAAGCACCACGACGCAGGAAATGCCGTACTTGTCGCACAGCGCCAAATAGCGGTCAAAACGCTGTAAAAAGCCGTCGTGTTCCTCTTTCCACACCACGTATTCGGGGATAATGCGGATGGAGTTAAAGCCGGTCTCCGCCACCAACGCCAATTCTTCTTCAGTGGTCTGAAAACGCTCTTCAAAGCCCAATTCCTGCCACTGGTCAACACGATTGACGCAGTCCGCGCTCATATAGTTGCAGCCGCGCATCCACGGACGGGAATCATACCATTCCCAAATCTGTTCTTTTGTCCAACGCTCTTTCATGTCAATCCCTCGTCTCTATGTAAATTCTCGACGTATATACTTTGGTTTCTTGCGGTTTCAAATATGCGAATCCTGCGCGTTCCCGTTCGATCGGGGCGTTCGCACAGTTTGCAAGACAGTTTTGCGGTTCCAAACAGATATATTCATCAGCGCTTCCGTTATAAATCAGACGGAAACCGTATTTCTCGTCGTTCTCATACACCATACGCACGCCGTTTTTTATGTCGGTAATGCTCATACCTCCGCCGCTTTTGGCGCGGTAATGACGACTGATGGGCAAGAAAAACGGACAAAACGTACCGCTTGCAAGCGCTGCCGATACCGCATCAAACACCGGAGTCTCCCCTGTCGGCAGATAGTTTTGCATATTGCGTTCAAACTCTTCCGCAATATCGGTGCGCACGCGGATATCTTCTTTGCGGCTCTCCGCCGTCAACAACGCACAGAAAGTGGTGTGAAATCCGAGCATACACGGCATATTGGTCTCCGACAGATTGGTAACCGCCACCGTGTGATGAAACCCGTTCTCGTCCAGCGTGTAGGTCATACGAATTTCAAACGCGTGCGGAAAGCTGAGATACGGCGCATCCGCCGTCGCGCGATACACGCACGTCAAGGTATTTTCGGTGTGCTCGGTCAATGTAAACGGTGTTTTATGCAGTTCACCGTGCAGATGACAACCCGTGTTCGGCTCGTTGACGGGGAAGCGGTATTCACGGCCCTCAAAGGTGAACGAACCGCCCGAAATACGGTTGACAGGGAACAAAATCGGCATACCGTACAGGTACGGATTATCGGGCGTTTGGGCAGGATCTGCCTGCTCTCGCAGAATGCGCGTTCCCGTTTTTTCATTTCGCAAGCGGATACAATTACCGCCGCGATCAAGGTCAATGGTCGCCACATATCCGCCGCCGAAAATTTCTTTCAATCGCACGCGCCGCACCCCCTTGCTTTTCGTTCATTATAACAAATAGCCGATTTGAACGCAAGGGTTTATGCACGAATGCTTTGATAAAGATGATCCGACTCGGTTCCGTCGTCCCTTCTTCCCCTGGTCCAATATGCTGTTCTGCGAATTTGTGGGCAAGTGTATTGCAAAAGGCATGTTTCAATAATTCAAAAACAAAAAGACGATGTTCGTTTCGGAGCGCTCACACAGGGAGAAATCGGTTTTTCGTCGATATTTTCCCCGCCTCATTGTTGCCAAACCTTATAAGACATACAGTATTACTACGGTTTGGCAACTTCGAGCACGAGAAAAATATTTCGACTACAAAACTGTAAAACACCTAAAATATATGAATTTTTGATGGTAGAAAAGGCGAAAAGCCGCGGTAACGCTGACGCGTACCGCGGCTTTTTTAACGCATTATACCGCAAAAATTCACTATTTTAGGCGAATTATCCCTCTGTGAGCGCTCCGTTGCGAACATCGTCTTTTTTATGTACTCAAACTTTACTCAATTTCATCAACCATCTGTGCGGCACGATTCTCGCAAGGACGCGGTAGAACTTGAAGAACGCAAGCGGCGTATACACCGCTTTGCCGCGTTTGGCACTGCGCAACGCCGCTTTTGCGACCTTGTCCGGCTCAGCGTACGGCAGGGTGTCAAACGTTTTGGAAGAACCCTTAGCAATACCTGCAACAGGCAAAAACTCGGTGCGCATCGGACCGGGGCACAGAGCCAGCACGTTGATACCGCGCTTTTTGGTTTCCTCGCGCAAACCTCTGGAGAAACTCATCACGTACGCTTTGGTGGAAGAATACACGGTCATACGCGGATTGGGTACAAAGGACGCGATAGAACAAACGTTGAGCACGAAAGCGCCTTTTTGCATAAACGGCAGCACCAACGCAGTCAAAACGGTGAGCGCACGCACGTTGAGGTCCACCATGCCACCCTGATCTTCGGGATCCAACTCTTCCACGTACCCCATTTTACCGAAACCTGCATTGTTGATGAGCACGCGCACATCAGGTTTTTCGGTTTCCAACAACGCGGACAGCGCTTTCATACTCTCCTTGTCGGTCAGATCCATCGGTATCACGCGGACGTTCTGTTCAGGGCAGGTAGCCGCCATCTGTTCCAGACGATCCTTCCTGCGTGCGATCAACCAAATTTCGTCCACCTTCGGTCCGTCTGCCAACAACGATTTGAAAAACGATTGACCAAGGCCTGCGGAAGCGCCGGTTAAAATTGCAACTGTCATTTTCATATCTCCTTTACGACCATTTCTTTATAAGGTTTTTAATTTGTTCGGTAAACGCCGAAATATCCTTGTTAGACATGCCGCGACACTTTTTCGCAACCTCCACCAAACTGTGTGCCGCCGCAACCAGTGCCGCATACAACTGACCGCCGCGACCGTCTCTGCCACCCACTGACTTTTGCAAGCGGATACCGCTCGCTTCTTTGACGGGTTTAGCGGAAAGCAGATCGTATTCACTGCCCGAATAAGGTGCATACGCCGTGCAACCGAAGGTGGTTTCCAACAACGCACGCAGGTTTTCGGCGGCATCCTCGTCGCCGTGGTTGACAAATATCGTGTGAGGGCGGTTTTTGAACGTGGACACCCAGTTGATCAAACCATCGCGATCGGCGTGGCCGCTGGTACCGTGCAGACTGAGGATCTCTGCTTTAACAGCGATGTCCTCTCCGAAGATACGCACCTCACTTGCACCGTCCTGTAACTTCCTGCCAAGCGATCCTTCCGCTTGATATCCCACGAACAGCACGCTGTTTTCAGGTTTCCAAAGCCCATGTTTCAAATGATGACGGATGCGCCCCGCTTCGCACATACCGCTCGCGGAAATAATCACTTTCGGGCGTGTATCGAAGTTGATGGCTTTGGACTCGTCGCTGTTCACCGACAATTCAATGCCGTCAAACCAAATGGGGTTGACACCCTGATTGATCAGCGCAGTCGTGTCTTCATCAAAACAAACGGGATCACATTGCAGGAAAATACGGGTGGATTCCACCGCCAGCGGACTGTCCACGTACACGGGGAAATTGCCGTATTTCTCGAGAAGACCGCGGTGTTTGGCGGTACGAATGGCATACAACATTTCCTGCGTTCTGCCCACCGCGAAGGAGGGAATGATCACGCTGCCGCCTCTGTCGAAAGTACGGGAGATATACCCTGCCAACTCTTCCACCGTATCTCCGTGCGGACGGCGATCGTGCAAGCGGTTGCCGTAGGTGGATTCAAGCACCAATAAATCCGCTTCTTCTACCGCTTTCGGGTCGTTGATGAGCGGTTGATTGGTGTTGCCCACGTCGCCGCTGAACACGATTTTTCGGGTTTCGTCCCCCTCGGTCAGCCACATCTCTACAGCGGCAGAACCGAGCAGATGTCCGATGTCGGTAAAGCGAATTTGGATATTTTCCGCCACTTGATACGTTTTCGCATACTCACAGCGGTGAAACAGCCGCAAAGCACCCTCAGCATCCGCCATACCATAGACAGGCTCGACAGGTTCACCACCGTTTCGCAAAGATTTTTTACTTTTCCATTCTGCTTCCGACTCCTGAATGTGCGCGGAATCGCGCAACATGATCTCGCACAGATCAGCGGTAACGGCGGTGGTATATATTTTACCTTTAAATCCGTCTTTGTACAGTTTCGGGAGCATGCCTGAATGGTCCACGTGTGCGTGGGTCAGAAAGACCGCTTCAACAGCCCCTGCCGCCACGGGCAACGGCACGTTTTCAAACACATCACGGCCTTGTTCCATGCCACAGTCGATAAGATAGTGCGCGCCGCCAACCGTCAACAGCGTACAACTGCCGGTTACCTCATGCGCCGCACCGATGAATGTCAATTTCATACCCACACCTCACTTCAAATATCTTTGATATTATTATACAGAAAAAAGACCCATTATGCAAGCATAACGGGCCAATGTTTATATGTCTAATTCCTTTGCGCTGTCTTTGTCGCAGTACAGTGTCGCACCTGCGTGCCGCCGCAACGCGGTGGCAGGACAGTGTTCATCGATGCGATCAGTGGTCAGCATTTCGGCAACCGCCGCCGCTTTGGTGGCATACGGCACGACGCAAAACATCTTTTTTGCGCGCAACAACGCAGGAACGGTGAGGGTCAGCGCATATTGCGGCACCTCATCAATGGTGGCAAAGCAACCGTCGTGCACCTGCTGCGTGCGGCACGTTTCATCCAGTTTCACAGGCTTGATGAGCAACGGATCGCCAAAATCCGCAACAGGCGGATCGTTGAACGCGATGTGTCCGTTTTCTCCGATTCCCAGCACCACTAAATCCACGGGATAACGGGTCAAAAGCTCGGTATACCGCGCGCACTCCGCTTGTTTGTCGTCCGAAAACGCATTGATGTAGTTGACCGATTTGAACGGTGCTTTGCTGAACAGGTGGTCTTTGAGATAGGTCTGGAAAGATGCGTTAGATCCTGCTTGCAGACCAATATATTCATCCATATGAAACGCGTTAATGCGCTCCCACGCGATATCCTTTTGAAGCAACGCCGCCAATGTGGTGTTTTGAGAGGGCGCTGCCGCAAAAATCATATTGATTTCCTCACGTTGTGTAAGCAATGCACAAATTTCGGCTGCAATATCCTCAGCCGCCGCTCGTCCCATCTCTTCTGCCGTATCGGCAATCTTCACTTTCAACAAATCTTTCTCAAATGCAATCACCGCAATCACCTCGCACCTGTATCATACTGCAAACACGCCACCGTTACCATTGATATTTTTTTCAACAAACATTGCATTTTGTGCATTTTTATGGTACAGTGTCTTGGGTGATGTATATGCAACAATCGCTTTTATACGGCGAACTGTATTACGCGCGAAAAGTAACACCGCGCCCCGAATACGACGAATCCTCACTGCACTCGCATCAAAAATACGAGGTGCTGTATTTCGAATCGGGACACGCGGAACTTGTTTTCGAAACAAAAAAGGTATTGCTGTATCCCGGATCGTTGGTGCTGGTGCCACCTGCCACCAAACACCGCATCAACATTTTATCCGACTTGACTTACAAGCGGACGGTCATCAATTTTCAAAAACTGCCGTCTTTTATTGCCAACGAGACTTTCACCACCGCGCAGGTGCTGGACATCTCCAAAGATGCACGTATATTGAACGTGCTGGATCGGATGCAGGCATATCAAGATCTGTTTTCCGCAGAACACCTCACGGTTTTACTGGAGGGGCTGGTCAACGAACTGCTGCTGTTGGCACAGATGCAACTATCCGTTGCCGTACAGCCGACCGCCGCTTACGGACAGATTATGACCCAGGCAATCGCCTATATTGATAAGCATCTACATACCATCACCAAGGTGGAAGAACTGTGCGAAGCGTTGCACGTCAGCCGCGCGTTTTTGTACCGCGAATTTCAAAACGCGGTGAGCATGAGCCCTATGCGATACATCCACCAAAAGCGGCTGTGGAACGCGCACACGTTGCTGAAAAGCGGTGAAGATGCCACCAAAGTATGTTTCGGTTGCGGCTACCGCGAATATTCCGCGTTTTACCGCGCCTATCGCAATTTCTTCGGTTACTCTCCGCAGGAAACCAGATTAAAAGCATAAAAAAAAGCACCTCGTGAAAGGATATTTCACGAGGTGCTTTTGGTGTATCAATGATTAAAACACGTTCAGCGCAATGAGCACCTGCAACACCACAAACGCGGCATAGATGCCAAGCAACGTAACGCCCTGCCAACGGCGCAGTTTCCCTTTGAACAAGGGGGGCAAGGTCATCAACGCCATCACCGCTACCATCAGCGGAATCTCAATCAGCTGAGAAGCGTTATAACCGAACAGTTTGCTGCCTTCAGGCACTGCGAACGGCGAAATGGTAACAGCAGCACCGCTCACCAATACCAAGTTGAAGATGTTGGCACCGATGATGTTGCCGAGCGACAAAGCGCCGTGGCCCTTGAGCAGTGCGGTAACAGCGGTAACCAGTTCGGGCAAAGAGGTGCACAGTGCCACGATGGTTACACCGACAACCTCGGTAGGAATACCTGCCATAGTCGCCAGGGACACCGAAGAACCTTCCAGCATATCAGCGCCTACCGCAATGATAGCAGCACCGATTGCAAGCACCAGAACATCAACAAGCAAGCCGCGAGCCTTGGCATCCTGTTCGTCGTGTTCGCTTTCCACTTTTTCGGGGTTTTTGAAGCCTTTGTAAATGGTGGTGGTCATATACACGGCGAATACCGACAGCATCACAATGCCGAGCCATCTGTCAAAACGACCAAAGCCGTATGCCGCGGCGATATAGATAGCGGCGGATGCAAAGAAAAAGATAACCGGCGTAACGATTGCTTTGCGGTTAACGGGCGCAGGACGGATCGCAATGGTCAGAGCCGCGATCAACGACGTGTTGCAAATGATCGAACCGATCGCATTGCCGTAAGCCACCGCGCTATTGTTATTGACCGCCGCCGTAACCGAAACCATCACTTCCGGCAGAGTAGTGCCGATGGACACGACCGTCGCACCGATAATGATCTCCGGCACGTGGAAACGTTTCGCGATACCCACCGCGCTGTCCACAAACCAGTCGCCGCCCTTGATGAGCAAAATGACGCCCACCGCAAACAGGAGCAGAGAACCCCACAGCGTGTCAGTCAAACCGTTGTACCAACCGAGAAATTGATCAATCATGGTATGTACTCCTTTTCACATATTTCACATTCCGTTTGGCAAACCAGCCGCAGATGCGTCGCCAATCCGTGCCGTTTTACGGCACAACGCTCATATTATATGGTATCTTGAATGGATAATCAAGTACTTTCTCAAAAAAGCACGATAAAAGTCGTTTTGCCCGACAACGCCTTATTTGTCTTTCTTGTGATAGCGCAGCGAGCAAATGTCATCGCCTTTGGCAATACATTTAGGCAGGTCGAGAACGCTTCCGTAGCACTCACCGATGCCGTGGTCGCCGCACATCGCGATATCGCACAGCATTGCGATCTCTTCATCACTGCACCCTGCGTTTTGCCACGCTTTCACCAACGGGCAATAGTGAAAATCGATGAACAGCGTATCGTCGGTGGATTCCAGAACGTCCATCTCAAACACCAACTGTGCAGGTTTGGTGAACAATGTCTTGCGCAAGCCCTTCAAACTGTCCGTCTTGCCTTTCTTGACCAGATCAGCGCCCTGAGAAAGACCGCAGCGTTTGACCGCCGCACTGCCGAAATCTCTGGGATCCAATCCGCGTTTCTGCGACTCGTCGCAAAGCAGATACAGCCAAAACGCTCTGTGTTCCAACTGCGCGCGAATCGCCTGCAATAAACCGTTTTTGTACTTGGGCTCGTTTTTCACTTTACTCATATTGATGTACCTCCTGATGATTGTCGGTTTGAGGGTATTATAGCATATCGTTTTACAAAAATAAACCGTCGCGGTGATTGTTTTTTGCAATCAATTCTTTCCGCTTGTTTCGCCTGACGCGGTTGATGTGTCGTTCGAAATCTCCGTTGTTGATCAGTTCGGTGAGAACGTATTGCATAAAGGTGGGAACAGTGCAGGAATAAAAGCCGAGTTTGACGTCAAATTCTTTCACAAGATGCTTGGGCAACACCATATACCCGATACGCAACGACGGAGAAATGGTCTTGGAAAAGGTGTTCAGATAGATCACGTTATCGTGATCGGACAGCGCAAACAGCGTTTCGGTTGGTTTTGCAAAAACCGAAAACTCCGACTCGAAATCGTCTTCAATAATATAGCGGTCGTGCTGTTTGGACCAACGGATGTACTCATGGCGTTTGGACGCCGTTGCGGTAACACCGCTGGGATAACTTCGATACGGTGTGGTGTGCAGTACGTCCGCCTTCGTGCCGCCCAGCGCTTTGCTGTCAATACCCGAACTCGTGAGCGGCAACGATTCATAGGTGATTTCGGTCGCTTTATACACCTGTTCAATCTTTTTGTAGGACGGCGACTCGATCGCATAGGTACGGTGTCTGCCAAGCAAATCCACGATCAGACCGTACAGGTATTCCGAACCCGAACCGATGATGATTTGTTCGGTTTCCACTTTCATACCGCGGTTTCGCGCGAGGTAATGCCGAATCGCCTCGCGCAACGCCACGCATCCGCAGCCGGGCGATTTTTCCAATAACAGATCGCCGTGATCGGTGAGCACCCGTCGCATCGTTTTGCTGAGAACGGACAACGGGAAATCGGGAAGTTGTGATTCCGCCCGTTGCACCGCGTGCGCGGTTGGTTGCTCTCCCGATGCGGCAAACCCGTCGCTCTTGCGAAAAATCACGACAAATCCACTGCGCTCGCGCGATTCAACGTATCCCTCCTCACACAACAGCGCATAGGCGTGTTCCACAGTGATGATGCTCACGCCCGTTTCCTCTGCCAAACTGCGCTTGGAAGGCAATTTCGTGTTGTATGGATAATTTTCGGCAATGATGTCATCCCGCATCTGCTTGTACAGTTGCAGATATAAAGGGCGGTTTTGTGTATCCAGTATGCATCTCATCTGGTTATATAATTTCCTCTCGATTTGGTAATTGTTATATGGTCAGATTTAGTATACAGTATTTTCATTGCAATGTAAAGGAGTTATGTGAAAATGAACACAAGAACCAAAAAGATCGTTACAGCCGCGCTGTTGGCGGCCCTTGCTTGCATCGCCACCATGATCATCAAAATCCCCTCGCCGCTGAAAGGTTACGTAAATCTCGGCGACTGCATTGTACTGCTGGCAGGCTGGATACTCTCCCCTACATACGGTTTTCTCGCCGCAGGTCTCGGCTCTGCGTTGGCGGACGTGTTTTCGGGATATATCACCTATGCACCTGCCACGTTTATCATCAAAGGTTTGATGGCACTCATCGCTTTTTATGGTTTCAAATTACTCCACCACCGCATCGGCAATCTGCCGTCCCGCATCGCCAGCGGTGCATTGGCGGAGATCGCAATGGTGCTCGGGTATTTTGTATTTGAGGGATTTTTATATGGATTTGTCCCGTCCCTCGTCAACATCCCTGCCAACGGCGTGCAAGGCGTTGCCGGCTTGATCATAGGCATCGTTCTGGTGAAATGTATGGAGAAAAGCAAATTGTCATTGGAATAACCTGATACATATAAACAAGCGAGGTGAAATTCACCTCGCTTGTTTTATTTGAATATACGATTTATGTTTGTGCGATATAGTCGAGCAGTCGTTTATCCACCGATTTCCACCATTTACAATTTTGGATAGCAGGAGAAGCATTGCACAAACCGCATCGCTTTCTTTTTGGCATACACTTGTTGACATTTCAACAAGTGTATGGTATACTGTCAACTTGTTGAAAGTTCAACAACAAAGGGGATGCCGATATGCAAGAGAGATTCGAAACGTTTACGGTGTTGATCAACCGCATCAGCCGTAATATTCGCAAAATCAAGAATCAGGAAATGGCAGAATATCATTTGAGAAGCGCTCACGTTTCTTGTCTGTATTATCTGTACACCAGCAAAGGCGCAACCGCGACCGATCTGTGTGAGCGTTGCGAAGAAGACAAAGCGACCATTTCCCGTGCGCTCGATTATCTGGAAACCAACGGATTTCTCACCTGCGAATCCCGTTGTGCCAAACGATACAAGAGTATGCTTATGTTGACCGAAAAAGGCAATGAAGTCGGCAAGAAAATTGCCGACAAGGTTGGTCGTGTTTTGGATGAAATCGGTCATACTCTTACTGAGGACGAGCGCATTGCCTTTTATCGCAGTCTTTCGATGATCAGCGACAGTTTAGACGCCGTTTCCAAAACGGAGAAAACGTAAGGAGTAACACGTATGAAAACCAGAATTATTGTCGATTCCACCGCGGATTTGCCCGAGCAATATAAACAGCGCGTACACACCGTGCCGCTGACCGTGCATTTTGGTGAAGAAGAATTTGTGGATGGCGTTACCATCGCCAAAAAAGAATTTTATGAAAAATTGATTGAAACCGACGTGATGCCCAGCACCAGCCAGGCATCCCCCAGCGCGTTTATGGACGTGTTCGATAAGGTGAAAGAGGCAGGCGAAGCCGCTGTCGTGATTACGTTGTCGTCCAAGCTGTCCGGCACCTATCAAAGCGCTTGCATCGCAGCGGCGGAGTATGACAATATTTACGTCGTGGACAGTATGAGCGCCGCTATCGGCACTGCTGTTTTGGTGGAACTGGCATTCAGAATGGCGGACGACGGTATGCACGCCGAGGAAATTGCAAAAGCGCTTGAGAGCGAACGGGAAAAAGTGCTGGTCGTGGCCCTCATCGACACGCTGGAATACCTCAAGAGAGGTGGCCGTATCTCCAAAACCACCGCCGCCGTCGGCGGTGTGTTGAACATCAAACCCGTTGTTTCCATTGATAACGGTGTCATCAATATGCTGGGTAAAGCAAGAGGCTCTAAAATGGGCAACAATCTGTTGGTCGAAGAAATACAAAAGGTCGGCGGCGTGGATTTTTCCAAACCCGTTTTATTGGGTTACACCGGCATTTCGGACGCGTTACTGCTCAAGTACATCGAGGACAGTAAACAACTTTGGGAAGGCAATCTGGACGAGATTCGTTATGAAATCGTCGGCAGCGTGATCGGCACGCACGCAGGCCCGGGCGCCGTCGCCGTTGCGTTCTTTAAAAATTGATGTCCCAAAAACAAACAAGCGACTAAGCAAATTCACAAAGCGCAAAACGAAAAGTGTTATTTTATTGAATTGAAAAAGAGAAACGGCGCAGCGAACATCACTGCGCTGCATATTTCTTGAAAATCCGGAATACTTAAAAATAGATATAAAAAATAGCGGAGTGGAAAACCACTCCGCTTAAGTTTTACACAACTCCCAAGGCGATTTCAACCACAAGGGCTACAATAACAACAAGCGCCGATATAATAAACCCATGTATCATAGGTTTGATTCCTGATTTTTCCATATCCTTAAATGATGTGTTAAGGCCGATTGCAGCAAGGGCGCAAACCATTAAAAATTTGCTTACCGATTTTGTTGTAGTAACTATTTCGGTAGGGATAGTAAATATGCTTGCTACAATTGACATTGCTAAAAAACCTAAAATGAACCAGGGGAAAATTTTAGCAAAGCTAAAATTAGTTTTAATTTCTTTTTCGTTTTCACCACTTTTAATAGCTTCTTTTCTTTTTAGGCTCATTTGAATTAAAGCAAATCGATGCGGTATATTTCTCCCGCAATTACAGATAATAACAACACAATTTGTAATTTGAGGAGAAATGTATATATAAAAGCAACAGGAATAGTTCGTAGAATAGAGGAATGTGCTATATTAGGACAAAAGTTATCGGATCACGCATAAACACTGGGGTTTCGGTGTTTTTTACATAGCAAAAGCGAGGTGAACATTCACCTCGCTTTACCTTTAACGCGCAGAACCGTCCCCCTGTGTTCCATTTTTTATTCCTCCGTTAAAAAGGCAGTCAGAATCTTTGCTCTCAGAGGGATAGATTCTTTTAGCACATATTCTTTGTTTGTATGGCAAAATTCACCGCAACCACCCATTCCGCAAATAGACGGAACTCCGGCCATCTGCGTGTAGCAGGAATCTGAGCCGCCGCCGGATTCTACAGGCGTAAGGCTTCCCAAATCGTATTTATGGCAAACTTCCAAAAGTTTGTTGAAAAGGTTTTCGGTTTCAATATTTTTTTCAAAGGGCGGCCGTTTGCTGATGGGAACAACGGTGGTCAAAGTGTTATCGATAAAGCTGGTTTCCGCAATCTGCAAAAGAGTGTTTTCAGCCTCATTTATATCTGCGTGTCGGGGAACGCGAATATCTACCGTTACAGAGCAACTGTCAGGAATAATATTGGCACGGACACCACCTTGAATAATGTTACAACTATAAGTGATGCCATTGGGAAGACTTTTATTTTCTAACGCAATAATCTTATGTGACGCTTCTACGATCGCATTTCTGCACTCGGCATAATGAATTCCGGAGTGCCCACCGATTCCGTCGACATCCAAACGGTATTTAAGTATTCCTTTTCTGGAAATGACCACTTCATCTTTTTCGGATGTTTCGCAGTTAATGGCACACGGGAAACCGGCACAATTATACTTAAAATAATCCAACTCCGCTTGACCGCCAAGTGCGTTAGATATTTCTTCGTCAGACGTTAGCAAAAGGCGAAGGTGTTTTGTATAACCCTGCTCTTGCAAGGCTTTCATTGTTAGTAAGGCAATGGCGATGCCGCCTTTGCAATCGATAGCGCCGGGTGCAATAATTCTGTCTTCAAGATATATAATCGGATTTTGCCCGAAAATTCCCTTTTCATGAACCGTATCAGTGTGTGCCAAGAAGACACAGCCTTTTTCGGCTCCGTCATTCAAATCGATCGAGAGAAAATCACCGCAGTGCTCCATTTTTGTGCGAGTTGTTTGGAATCCTTCGGATTCGGAAAATTCCACAATATAGTCGATCATGTCATCAATTGTCTGCTTATCTTCTGCTTTTGCCTCAAACGCACAGATCTTGCAAAGAAAATTCAAGTATAGTTCAAATTTTTCATCAATAAATTGAAAGGTTTTTTTCATTTTTCCACACCTCGTGAAATCATTATAAATGGTTAGAAGCGTTTTGTAAAAAATCAATTTAGATGTCCTTGCTATAACTTTTGAAATGTGCTATACTGTTTGCGAGGTGATTTTTATGGATATTCTACAGTTGCGATATTTTTATGATAGTGCAAACTATCTGAGCATCTCTAAAACAGCGGAAAAATACGGTGTGCCGGCAACATCTGTTTCTGCATCAATACGTCGATTAGAAAAAGAATTGGGTTGCAAGTTGTTTGACCGCACGCCTAATCGTATCTCGCTAAACGATAAAGGAATTATTATGCGAGACTCCTTGAAAAAAATTTTTAGTGAAATGGATTCTATGATCGAGGCAGTATCCGGCTCTATCGATGACGTAAAAGAAATTAAAATATTAGCGAAAGCTATCCGCGCGTTAATTACAGAACAAGTAATAGAATATAAGAAAAAGTATACCCATACCCGGTTTAAGCTGGTGGCGGATTTTGATGAAACCGACCTGGATGGTTATGATATTATTATCGATACAAAAAGCGATCAGTACCCGGGCTATGATTCGTTAGAGCTTGGTAAACAGCAGATCTTTTGCTATGTTCCGGCAGGTAGTGATTTATGCGCACACAAATATCACTTAAATCAATTGGCGCAGATGCCGTTTGTTTTGATGAGTCAACATGGAATTCACGGTAAAGTTTTTATGGAAGCATGTAAAAATGCAGGATTTACACCGAACATTGTTGCTCAGGTGAACGATTCTGCCTGCTTCCGGAAAATGATTTCGTCGGGAATTGCCATTGGTGTAACCGGCAAATTCAGCGCAGCGGTAGAGGGAAATACGCCTCTTGTTCCGCTGAATGTAACGGACTTTAAGCACGAACAAACCATCTGTATGTATTACAATAAAGAAAGCAATCATGGTAATACTGCAAGGTTTGTGTCATTTCTTCGGGAGAATATCAAAAAAGAGGGGCTCTATAGCGATTCCCTCTAACTAAAAGAATAAGCCGACGTTTTGGATTTTAATACCCCGCGGTATAATCTCCTGTCTTTTACAGATGTCGGCGGCGCAATTTGTAAAATGATTGTAGTGCACGAAAAGGCTTCTCCTTGAGGAGAAGCTGTCAGCGGAGCTGACTGATGAGGTGGAATAAAACTGTGGCAACACCTCATCCGACCTCGCCGGAGCTCGGCCACCTTCCCCTCAAGGGGAAGGCTTTTGCAAATGTAAAAAGAGAAAGATATATGAAAGCAACAGGTGACGTCGCGAGGGCTCACAGTGTGAGAAGAAGCGAGCGTAAGGAAGCGCCGCGGTCGACGATTGCGCCACGATAGGAGTGAGCGCAGAGTCGGGCACCGCAAGAGGAAAGGTGAGTAGAATAGAGGAATGTGCTATATTAGGCAAAAGTTATCGGATCACGCATAAACACTGGGGTTTCGGTGTTTTTTACATAGCAAAAGCGAGGTGAAATTCACCTCGCTTTATATTTTTTACGGAAATCGGTTGGGGACATCACGTTTAATTTTTTGAAGGTGCGGCTGAAATTGCTGTTATCTGAAAAACCGCATTTTTCAACGATTTCTCCGATGCTGCAATCGGTTTCGGCAAGCAACTGCTTCGCATTGGCTATACGGCAGGATTTAAGATATTCCATAGGCGAAACACCGGTTGCCGCTCTGAAGCGGTGAGACAGAGAAGAAACACTTAAGTTTTGTTGCTTTGCAAGCATAGTCAAGGTAAACGGTTTTTGGTACTCGTTTTCAAACTGTCGTTTAACCTCTGCGACAACATCATCGTAGGTGTTATCAAAATCAATGGACATGCATCTGTAAACGGTAATCAGCAATTGTTTTATCAGTAGCTGTTCCATTTCATCTGAAAGTTTAGAGTCGCTGTTATGCTCCCGTAAAATGCTATGAAACAGATCTGTGATTTCTGCCACACACGAAGAAACGTTGATAATATTGCAAAAATGAACCGGGCGGTCGGTCAAAAGCGAATACACGGGGCTTTTTCGATTGATAACGTTCGGGTCAATATGCAAAACAAACCGCTCGTATTCCTCCGAGCACCCCGAAACCGAATGGTTTTCGTAACGGCTGAAAAGGGCAATGTCTCCGGCTTTTGCAAAAAGCTTTTTATTATTTACATAAAAATCAACCTCGCCCCTCACCACAAATATAATTTGGTGGCAATCGTGAAAGTGGGGATATTTATTAAGCGGACGGGATGAATGGTAAACGGATCGTACCATACTTTGCATGGTTTATCACCTCGGTTTTATTATAGCAATACAAATCGTATTTTGCAAGATTTACATAATTCAAAGCAATATTTATATAGCATATTTTAATAAACTGTATTAAAATCGAATCACAAGGTGTAAAAGGAGCGAGGGATAATGCCAAAGGTGTATACATCTTTTGATGAATTTAATAGTCAAAACACTGCACTTAAAACAGAGCTTCTGTTTTCAGATGATGTATCGGTTCTCGGAACTTCGATTGAAATATGCGGAAAAACGGCACCCAGCCGACTTGTCTGTCAAGCGATGGAGGGGTGTGACGGTACGGCAAACGGCAGTCCCGATATCCTCACCAAGCGTCGCTACGGGCGGTTTGCCAAAGGCGGTGCAGGTATGATTTGGTTTGAGGCAACCGCCGTTATGGAAGAAGGCAGAGCAAATCCTCGCCAACTTTACATAACTGAAAATAATCTTGATGATTTCAAAAAACAGGTTGAAGAAATCAAGGAAGCCGCGCTTAAAACAAACGGATACGAACCGCTTGTTATTATGCAGGCGACCCATTCGGGAAGATACGCAAAGCCAAAGGGTATTCCTGAACCTCTTATCGCGTATAATAACCCGATTTTTGAGAAGGACAACCCAATATCTAAGGACAGAATCGTTACTGATGACTATTTAGACCGTGTAGGAGAAGCGTTGGTAAACGGCGCGTTGCTTGCCGAAAAAGCAGGCTTTGACGGGGTGGATATCAAATGCTGTCACAGATATCTGAATTCGGAACTGCTCTCGGCATATACCCGTGATGGCAGATATGGTGGCAGTTTAGAGAACAGAACAAGACTTCTCCGCGAAAGTGTTAAAGGTGCAATAGAAAACTGTTCAAGAGATTTTATAGTCTCGTCAAGACTCAATGTTTATGATGGATTTGAGTATCCGTATGGGTTTGGTGTGAAGAATGACGGAAGTCTTGGCTTTGATGTTACCGAACCCGATTGGCTTATTAAGGAACTCTATCAATACGGTGTAAGATTGCTGAATATAACAATGGGAAATCCTTATTTTAACCCCCACGTCAACCGCCCGTTTGCACAAGGCGGTTACGAAGCGCCCGAGCATCCGTTGGTGGGCGTTTCCAGAATATTAAACGGCACTGCAAAACTCAAAGAATTAAATCCTCAAATGGCAATGATTTGTTCGGCCGTTTCCTATTTGGGTGTGGCGGCTCCCAACGTTGTAGCGGGGTACATCAAGGACAACAAGTTTGATTTTGCAGGCTTCGGCAGAACCGTTTTTGCCTATCCTGATTTTGCAAAGGATATCTTGCAAAACGGCAGTATGGATAAAAATGAAATTTGTGTTTGTTGTTCGAAGTGCACCGAAATTATGCGCAAACCGGGTGGCACCCCCGGTTGTGTCATAAGAGACAGAGATATGTATGTGCCTATATACAAACAGCTTTGTTCAAAGGAGTGACGGATATGTTTAAAAAATGGCTAAACGACAACAAGGTATCGGATTTTTCGTTTTCAACCCGACAGTTCCCCAAAGCAGATGACCGTGATTTTTGGGGAAATACCTTAAATGAAGATCATGTTAAACACGCTGAAGAATATTTGGGCTATGCGTGGCCGCTGATCAGAGCTTCACAATATATGGAGTTTCAAAAAAGCGGAAACCGATTAGCGCAGGAGGAGCCTCATTTTGCCCGCAGACATGCCTTGCTGAACTTGTTTATAGGTGAACTTGCAGAACATAAAGGGAGATTTTTGCCCGATATCTGTGACGGCATTTTTGCTTTGTGCGAGGAGTCCTTTTGGGGGTTGTCGGCACATATCCGAGACACCAAACGGCATTTTTTGCCCGATGCGGTCAACCATTATATCGACCTGTTTGCCGCCGAGACGGCCGAGCTTTTGTCAGTGATCTATCATATTATGTATGATGAGCTCAAGGCATACTGCCCCGAGCTTTTGGAGCGCATGGAATATGAGCTTGACCGACGGATAATAAAAGCGTATCTTGCGCATAGCGATTTTTGGTGGATGGGTAACGACGGGCGAACGGTCAACAACTGGAATCCGTGGATAATCTCCAATATACTTACCGTTTTCTTGATTGTAAGGCCTGAAAAAACAGTATTTGAAGAAGGCCTTTACAAAATGCTGAACGAGATAAGCCACTACTATGAAGGAATGCCTGATGATGGTGGCTGTGATGAAGGATGTGACTATTGGGGAGTTGCAGGGGGAAAGCTGTTTTCTTTCTGCGATCAGCTTTACATTGCCACTGACGGCAATATAGATCTTTTCAGCGACCAAAAGTTTCGTAACATAATACACTATGAGGTGAAGGTATACATAGGCGACTCATATTTTGTAAATTACGGTGACGGAAAATCCAGAATCAGCGCAAATCACAACCCCGATCTTGTATATGCACTTTACGGCTACGGACTTCGCACCAATTCACCCGAATTTATGAAATTTGTAGCCACCTTAAAGCGAGCGGATAAAGATGAAGGTAGATCTCCCATTTCACGTAGCTGCAGCATAAAATCCACGCTGTGGTCGTTGATATTTGCCCGCAGTATTGCTGCTGAGGACGAATATATCCAAAACGGTTCTTATGTTTTGCCGAACCTTCAGCACGCATACCTCCGCAACGGTAGGTGGTTCGCCTCCTTAAAGGGCGGTCATAATAACGAAAGCCACAACCACAACGATGTCGGTAATTATATGGTGTATTGTAATGCTGAACCGGTAATAATCGATGCGGGTTGCGGCACATATACCAAATCCACCTTCAGCTCCGATCGATATACAATATGGACAATGCAATCGGGTTATCACAACCTTCCCGTTATCAACGGTGTTGAGCAAAAGGATGGTGCAACTTTTAAGGCCGACGGCTTTGAGGCCAACGGCAACATTGCCGCAGCTTCATTCGCCTCGGCTTACCCCGAAACAGCAGGTGCACGCAACGTTAAACGAACTGTTAAGGTCACCGAAGAAGGTGTCAGTATTTCAGACGAATTTGAATTTATAAACGAAAACAATACAATCGAAGAACATTTTATAACTCTTTTGAGACCCGAGATCACAGATGACGGCGTTATTTTGGGCGGCAAGTATCTTTTGAAAACCGACCTTTTTAAAAGTATAGAGTACAAAAGCTTTGACGGAGATTTAAAACTCATAAATGCTTGGGGCTGTGACGGGGTCTACCGCATCAGTGTCAGTTCAGAGTGTCAAAAAAGCGCTTCTCTTGAATTTTGCGTAAGGAGAATATAAAATGAAAACAGCATTAGTTACAGGCGTTGCAGGCGGTATCGGCTTTGCAACGGCTGCATTATTATTAAAAAACGGTGTGGCGGTTGTCGGTATGGATATATGCCCTCAAATGCCCAAAGCATTAGACGGTGAATTTACATATTTTCAGGGCGATTTAAGCCAAAAAGAATCCAGAGAAAATTATGTGAAAACCGCAATGGATCAGTACGGCAAAATCGATATCCTCGTAAACGTGGCAGGCGTTGCACCGAAAGTGCGTGCCGATATACTGGAAATGAACGAGGAAAGTTATGATTTTGTTATGAACATTAATACCAAAGGCACGCTTTTCTTGACGCAATTGGTCGCCAATATAATGAAAGAAAATATGTCCGGCAGTATTGTCAATATTTCCTCCATGTCAGGTTACACAAGCAGTACATCTCGCGGAGAATATTGCATTTCAAAAGCAGGCGTGACCATGATCACAACCCTTTTTGCCGACCGCCTTGCAGAGTATGGTATAATGGTCAATGAGATAAGACCCGGTATCATTGCCACGGGTATGACCGATAAGGTCAAGGCAAAATATGACGCTCTGATTGACGGCGGACTGTTGCCCATTCAGCGTTGGGGACAACCCGAGGATATTGCAAATGCGGTCTGGACACTGTGCAACGGTTCTTTGCCTTACGTCACAGGACAGTCGATCGATGTTGACGGCGGTTTCCATATAAGGAGATTATGATGAAAATCTATACGTATGATTGTATCGTAATCGGTAGCGGTGCGGCAGGGTATAATGCCGCTTGCCGTTTGAAAGAGTTTGGGGTGGATGTCGCCATCGTTACCGAAGGGGTGGATTGCGGCACATCCAGAAATACAGGAAGCGATAAGCAGACCTATTATAAATTAGGACTTTCGGGAGACAGTCCCGACTCGGTACACAAAATGGCGCAAAACCTCTTTGACGGAGGATGCGTCGACGGCGATAATGCCCTTTGCGAAGCGGCGTTGTCAGCCCGTTGCTTTATGAACCTTTGCGAGTTGGGAGTGCCCTTCCCCCACAACCGTTACGGAGAATATATCGGTTACAAGACCGACCACGACCCATTTGAACGGGCAACCTCGGCAGGTCCTTTGACCTCAAAATTTATGACCGAAGCCTTGCAGAAAAAGGCTGATGCCCTCGGCATTACCGTATTTGACGGTTACCGTGCGGTGAAGATTCTAAAAACCGACGGGCGCGCGTGTGGGGTTGTGTGCATTTGCGGTGAGGACGCAATCGCTTTTCGTTGCCGAGATATAATAATGGCAACGGGTGGTCCTGCAGGAATCTACGCCGACAGCGTGTATCCCGAATGTCACCACGGCTCCACAGGTCTGGCAATAGAAGCAGGCGCCAAAATGCAAAATCTCGCACTTTGGCAGTACGGACTCGCCTCCACCAAACCTCGTTGGAATGTTTCAGGCACCTATATGCAGGTGCTTCCCCGTTTTGTATCCATAGACAAAGACGGCAAGGAATATGATTTTTTGTGGGATTATTTTCATGATAAATATGAGGGACTTTCGTTGGTATTTTTGAAGGGATACCAGTGGCCGTTTGACCCCAAAAAAGCGGAACACGGCTCGTCACAGATCGATCTGCTTGTCTACCGCGAGTGTGTCGAAAAGGGTAGAAAGGTGTTTCTTGATTTCACCAAAAATCCTTTCCCGATAGATTTCACGAAGCTCTCAGACGAAGCATATACCTACTTGGATAAGGCAGATGCAACCTTCGGAACGCCTATAGAGCGCCTCCAAAAAATGAACGCCCCCGCTATCGAGCTTTATCAATCAAAGGGTGTTGACCTATATAACGAGTATCTGGAAATTGCCCTTTGCGCCCAACACAACAACGGCGGAATTGCCGTAGATGCGTGGTGGCAGACCTCGGTTCCCGGTCTGTTTGCGGTGGGCGAGTGTGCAGGCACCCACGGCATAGCACGTCCGGGAGGTTCGGCTCTCAATGCAGGTCAGGTTGGTTCTTTGCGGGCGGCACAATATATTTCCGCACACCCGAGTGAGCTTATCGACGAAAAGCTGTTTTATGAACTTGCCGAAGGAACTGAAATCACCTTTGCCGCCGATGCGGCAGCGTGTATCAGCGCCGCAAGGCGTCGAATGAGTGACAATGCCGCCGCTGTACGTGATGCAGAAAAAATCAAAGCGACTTTGGAAATAACACTGGCCGCGTTAAAAGGTGCTACCGACCCTATCGTTAAAGATGTTCTTTTCACGCAAGGCGCGGTGCTTACAGCGATGTCGCAGCCGAACACCGATCCTCAAAAGGTGCAAGAAGTGCAATATATAAACGGTGCGTTTACATTAAGCACAAGAGATGTACGTCCTATTCCTGCGGAGGATGCTTTTTTTGAAAACGTATGGCGAAGTTATCGGGAAAATAAAAACATATATTAGGGGAAAAGCAAGAAAATGAGTTTTAATTTTGGACTATGCTCCGTTTCTTTTAGGAAACACACGCCAAAAGAAATATTGCAAGCGATGAAAGAGGCAAAGCTTTCGGTTATAGAGTGGGGCAGTGACGTGCATTGCCCTCCTGAAAAGGCGCAGGAAATTGCCAAATTACAAGAGCAGTATGATATCCGTTGCTGTTCTTACGGCACCTATTTCCGTTTGGGCGTTACGCCGATTGACGAATTGACAGCGTATATAACGGCGGCAAAGGTGCTGGGCACTACTGTTTTAAGACTTTGGTGCGGCAACAAAAACAGTGAAGACTATACCGAAACAGAAAAAATGGCGCTGTTTGCCGCTTGTAAAATGGCTGCGGAAATCGCAGAAAAAGAAGATGTAACACTCTGTATGGAGTGTCACAATGGGACATATACGAACCGCAAGGAATCGGCAATCGAACTTATGGAAACCGTCAATTCCAAGCATTTTCGTATGTATTGGCAACCCAATCAGTTCAAAAGCGAAGAAGAAAACATCCTGTATGCCAAGCGCATCTCACCGTACACCGAAAACATACACGTCTTTAACTGGAAGGGAAATGAAAAATATCCCTTGGCTGATGCAAAGGATATTTGGAAGAGTTATTTAAGCTGTTTTGAAGATAACAAACATCTTCTTTTGGAATTTATGCCTGACGATAAAATGGAAACCTTGCGAACCGAAGCCGATGCTTTAAAGGAGATTGCAACATGAATAGAATATATTTGTGTGAAGATGAGAAAAACATCAGAAACGTTTACGGCGATAACGAGCGCGTTTACACCAAAGCGGAGATTCTGAACGCCCCTGAACTGTTTAAGAACACCGAATATGTTTTTTCCACCTGGGGAATGCCTGCCTTCACAGAAGAGGAAATAAAAAGATGTTTGCCGAGTCTTAAAGCGGTATTTTACGGTGCAGGCACCGTTCAAGGCTTTGCCCGACCTTTCCTGCATTGCGGCGTCAAGGTGTTTTCGGCTTGGGCGGCTAACGCCGTGCCCGTTGCTGAATATACCGTAGCGCAAATCATTCTTGCAAACAAGGGTTTTTTCAGCAGTAGCCGCATTGCTAAAACAGGCAACCGCAAAGCCGCCGCAGAAAATTTTCACGCATATCCCGGCAACTATACCGTTAAGATCGGCATTATCGGCGCCGGTATGATCGGCAAGCTGGTTATAGATATGCTCAAAAGCTATCATCTTGAGGTGCTGGTTTTCGACCCGTTTTTGTCTGCTGAAAAAGCCGACGAGCTTAAAGTTAAAAAGGTAAGTCTTAAAACGGTTTTCAAGGAGTGTCAAGTGGTATCTAACCATCTTGCCAATAATGAGCAAACCAAAGGGATGCTGGACGGTAAATTATTCGAAACCATGTTGCCGTATTCTACCTTTATCAATACAGGCAGAGGCGCGCAGGTCGTGGAAACCGATTTGATTGAAGTGCTTAAAAACCGCCCCGATCTTACCGCTATTCTGGATGTAACTTTGCCCGAACCACCGACAGATGACAGCGAGTTATACACACTGCCAAACTGCATCTTAACACCGCACATAGCGGGAAGCGCAGGAAATGAAGTGCGCCGAATGGGTGAATATATGAAAGAGGAATACAAAAAATTCATTCAAAATGAGCTTTGCAAATACGAAGTGACATTAGAAATGCTTAAAACAATGGCATAATAAAAAATCAAGTATAAATCTCCTTGTTTTACAGATACTAACAGTACAAATTTGTAAAGCAAGGAGATTTTTGTATATATGAAAGCAACTGGAATTGTGAGAAGAATTGATGATTTAGGCAGGGTTGTTATCCCGAAAGAAATCCGTCGCACCATCCGCATCAGGGAGGGCGATCCGCTTGAGATTTTCACCGACAATGACGGCGAGGTGGTGTTCAAAAAATACTCGCCCGTCGGGGAGTTGTCCCCGTTTGCGGTGCAGTATGCAGACGTGCTGTCACGTGCGTGCGGCACAACGGTGCTCATCTGCGACCGCGATCAGGTGGTTGCTGCCGCGGGAAACAACCGCAAGGACTTTCTCGATCGCCGCGTATCCGCAGCGCTCGAAGAAACGATGGACCGCCGCCAGACACACGTTGCCGCCGCAGGCGGTGGCAACCGCCTGCAACCCATCGAGGGGATGGACCGCACCGCAGGGGTGGCGGTGCCCATCCTGGCGTCCGGCGATATTACCGGTTCGGTTTGCTTCCTCCAACCCGAAACAGGTGCCGTTCCCTCCGAGGGGGACGTGAAACTCGCACAGGTCGCCGCCGCATTCCTCGGCAAACAAATGGAAGCGTAAAAAAAAGATGGAATGTTCAGCATCGAACATTCCATCTTTTTTATTCATCAATAAATTCGTCCGTATGGTTGCGGATGTACTCCACGCAAAGGTTAAGCGGCTGTTCTTCTGTAAGCACCGCTTCCACCGCATCGGCGGTCGCCTCATTGGCAATGAACGCACGCACCGCTTCGGCAGACCGCTCGGCGCCGAGTGCCGTCAGCCCCTCAACACCCACGTCCACAAAGCGGCAGGCAGGTTTCGTCAGCAACGCATCTGCGCCATTGTGCTCCACCTCTTTGACCAGCATCCAGGTGAAATACACCGCGTTTCTGCCGTGCGACAAACGCGGAATGGTAATGAGCGGATCGGGATGGCGATGGGGCAATTTCTCCATCAGGTTTTTGATAACCACGTTGACCAGTCTGTCGTCCGCCGTTTCCTCCAGCAGTTGTGCCGTCATCACCGCATACTCTGAAGCGGTTTTGGACTGTTTATTCCCTTTTTTGCCGTTACGCAACAAATACAACGCGGCGAGACAGCCGACAAACACCACAATCAGCAAATAATAGCCGGGTTGTCCCACACTGAAAAATTCTTTCATCTTCTATCACTCCAGCATCGCTTTATAGATCTCGTTTTTGCGGCATCCCGTGTCCGCGGCCGCCTGTTTTGCGGCGGCGGTGAGGGACATACCCTCTTCCACGTATCCCTTGGCGATCGCCACCGCCGACTGAATACTCATCTCGCCGTCTGCCGTCTTTTCAGCACCGCCCACGATCACCACAAACTCGCCGCGAGGGGCGGTTTGTTCGTATTTTTCCAGTGCGGCGGACAAGGTGGTGCGGATGACCT
>JAZRQN010000125.1:0-7546 GCA_045649855.1 Acutalibacteraceae bacterium
CTGGATTCTTGCGGTTTGGACGGAACGCCTGCCGCTATCATCGGCGGCGACGTGTTTACCGGTACGCTGTTACCGGATGCGACCTGCCCCGTGTTGCCCGGTATGACCTGTCTTACCGTGTTATCTGCCGTTCCTGCCATCGAGAACGAACCGTGTATCGGTTGCGGTCGTTGTGCAGAGGTATGCCACAAACGGTTGTTGCCGTATGAGATCGTGCGGCGCTTGGAAAATATGCATTACGAGCGCCTGGCGCATCTGGACGCGGAAGCGTGCGACGGTTGTGCCGCTTGCAGTGTGGTTTGCCCTGCTAAGCGCGACGTGGTGAACGGCGTGTTGTATGCGGCACAGAGCGATGGCAGTGTATTTTTGGATTGGGGAGGGAACGACCATGTCTAAAACGAATGCTCCCTGGTTGCGCACCGATGCAAGCGGTGCCAAATTTATGATCAACGTGCAGATTTCTTTGCTGGCGTTGTTGGTATTTGCAGTGTTCTGTTACGGCTGGCGTCCTGCGGTGTTGGTAGCATTGAGCGTGCTGTCCGCCAACGTGTGCGAACTGCTGGGCAATGCGTTTCGGCATCAGCGCCCCACCATTTTCGACGGCACTGCGACCGTTACGGGTATGATCGTGGGTCTGTTGATGTCCCCGATTACCGACTATCATGTGCCGATGCTGGCATCTGCTTTTGCGATCATCGTGGTAAAAATTCCGTTTGGCGGCATCGGTCGCAACGTGTTCAACCCGGCCGCAGCAGGTGTTGCTCTGGCAATTCAGTGCTTCCGAAAACAGGTGTTCACCTATCCCGATGCGACGGTGAAGATAGATCTGCCGCTCGGAGAGTTGCCGCAAGACCTCATTACCAAAGTATCTCCTGCCGGTCAGTTGTCGACAGGTGCATATACCGATTTTAGTATCGCGGATGCATTTTGGGGCGAAATGAGCGGCCCGATCGGCACGACGGCGATCATCATTCTGATTGGTGCGATGCTGTTTTTGTTCTTGCGTCGCACGGCATCTCCGCTTATCACGTTGCCGTATCTGGCGACCTGCGCGCTGATAGCACTCTGTTTTCCGCGTGCGGCGGAAAGTTCGGCGTTGTATAACGTCATGGTGGAATTGTGCTCGGGTTATCTGTTGTTTACGGGTGTTTTCCTGTTGAACGATCCCGTTACCGCCCCGAAATTCGCACCCTCCCGTGTGGTATACGGCGTGATTGCCGCTTGCCTTGTGATGTTGTTGCGACACGTGGGTCGCTTTGAAGAAGGCGCTTGCTTTGCCGTTTTGTTGGTGAACGTTATTGCACCTCCCATTGATCGCGGTTGCTGGCACTTGTGGCATTGGTGGCGCGCTCGTGGCGGCATTCGCGGAAAGCGGGGTGAAGCGGTATGAACAAACCCGAATTGAAAGATCGACTCAAACAGGTGTTTTTACGCGCTTTCGCCTTCGAAAACGTGGTATTGATGCAAGGCTTGGGTCTGTGTCCCATTATCGCGGCAGGTACGTCCCTGCAACGCGGCATTGCGCTGTCCGTATGTACGTTGGCGGTGCTGTTGCCCAGCAGTTTGCTGATGTCCGTGATCGGTAAGAAATTACCGCCGTATCTTCGCGCACCGTTGTATACGTTGCTGGCGATGTTGTTGATGGTGGCTTGCGGTTTTGTGATGACCACCTACATTTCCCCTGCATTGTATGCGTCGTTGTATATCTTTTTGCCGTTGATGTCGGTGAACACCTTGTTCACCTATCACGCAGGCGGTTTTTCGGTGGGTCGCCATCCGCTGATTGCGATTACCGACTCGCTCGGCACGTCGCTTGGTTTCGGCGTGGTGATCTGCGTGGTATCCGCATTGCGTGAACTGGCGATCAGCGGCACGCTGCTCGGACGGGATTTAGGAATCGAAGCGCCGTTCCCCGAGGCGGCATCTACGTTTGCCGCTATCATTCTGCTCGGCTTTATGTCGGCACTGATACAGCAAATCAAGCAGAAACACATCCGTGTGATGGGTGAAGAGGAGGCGATCCTCCGTGAATGAGTTGATTCTCAAACCGATTATATTCCTGTTTGCAACCGCTATCACCCAAAACATCGTGTTGACCACGGGATTTGGTTCTTCGATGTTGTTGCGCATTGTGCGCCATCCCAAAGATATTATGCCGTTCTCCGCGGTGTTGGCACTTTTTGCGGTCGCCACCACGGCAATCTGCTATCCGCTGGATTTGCTGATCGGCACCGGCTTTTGGGCAAAGTTGTTCCGCCCCCTGATGATCGTGGCGGTTGCTACCGTGTTACATTGCGTAACCGCGTTTGTATTGTCCAAAGGATTCACGGGATTGTATGCACGCATCGGCAAGTTTTTGCCGCTTGCATCCCTTAACAACCTTGTGATCGGCATTGCGCTGATCTCCAACCACAACTTTTCCACCACCTTGTTTGGCGAAATCGGCTTGGCACTGGGTGGTTGTGCAGGGTTCGTGGTGCTCAGTCTGGTAACCGCTGAAGGCATTGAGCGGTTGGATAACCCCGATATTCCGCCCGCGTTCCGCGGATTGCCTATCATTTTGGTGTACGTCGGTTTGATTGCGCTCGCAATCCTCGGATTTGCACCCACCGTATCGCTCATTTAACAGGAGGCTTACACTTTATGGGTCAGAAAGTGCATCGCAAGCGACGCACCTATTATCGTCGTCCCTCGCACAATCGTTTTCCGGTCGTGAAAGTGTTGTGCTGGGTACTGGCGGCGGCTGTTTTGATCCCCGGCAGTTTCTTTGCCGCCAAATGGATCGACAGCAAACAAACCGATCTGCCGACCGCACAAACCGATGTCGGCGAATCGGTTACGACGGGTGGCACTACCACCGCTACCACTACCGCACCGCCCGCTATGACGGCACAGACGGTATTTCGCGGTTTTTCGGTGTCCCATACGGCGCTCACCGATCTCACCGCATTACAGGCAACCGCTGAAAAAGCGGCGGCAGACGGCTTTAATTGCGCCGTTATTGAGCTGAAAGCCAAGAGCGGTCAGCTGTATTACATTTCGGAAACCGTAGTGGGCAAGCAGGCGGCGGCATCCGCCGCGGATGCGCTCACGCTGTCCGCGCTGACCGATGCGTTTGCCGTGTTGCGCACGGCAGGTATTACGCCGATGCCGTTGTTATATGCATTTGAAGATGCGGTGGCATCTCGTAATCTGCCGGATGCAAAAGTAACCGTCGACGGACATGCCGATTGGACCTGGTATGACGGTGATCCTCAAAAAGGTGGCAGAGCGTGGCTCAACCCGTACACCGATGCGGCACAAGCGTATATCGCGACACTTGCCGAAGAGTTACAAACCGCAGGCGCAGGCGCTTTGATGTTGGATGGTGTGTATTTCCCCACCCAGACGTCGCAGGCGCATTTCGCCGTGGGCGCGGATGCCAAGTTATCCAAAGGTGAGGTGCTCGGTCGCTTTATGACCCGTATGGATGCCGTGTGTGATGTGCCGTTGTTGTTGCGGAGTTCGGCAAACGCGGTGTTGGGATATAACACCGCAGGTTACCACGTCAATCCGTTGGATATCGCCGCCGATGCGGTGGTTGCGGATATGCGTGCCGAAATGCTCGGCACGAAATTTGCGGTA
Source organism: Acutalibacteraceae bacterium (assembly GCA_045649855.1). Lineage (GTDB taxonomy): Bacteria > Bacillota > Clostridia > Oscillospirales > Acutalibacteraceae > URNF01. The sequence goes on from JAZRQN010000125.1 coordinate 3,625, forward strand.
AATCAGCAGGTGTATACCGTTTCGGATACCACCATTTCCGAGATTGTGGCACGGGTATCCGACCTGCTGGCAGATCGCGTGGATGCGTTGCCTGCCGAAAATCGTCCTGCAACCGCTTTTGTGGTCGGTGGCAGTCAGACACAGGCGCAACTGCAAGCGCTGCTGCAACAGGATGCAAACACGTCGTATTTCGTGTTTTGACACCCTACCACCATAGTACGAAACACGGGTTGTTCCCGTGAAAAAATCCCCGCCATATGATGGGGGGATTAGGGATGAAAATAGAGGAGCTACACAAATTTTGTGTAGCTCCTCTTACTATTTGTAGGCATATTAGCGGCTCCCTCTTCGAGGGAGCTGTCGAGCGCAGCGAGACTGAGGGAGTTAAATCAGCACACTCCCTCCGTCAAAACCTACGGTTTTGCCACCTCCCTCATTGAGGGAGGCAAGGGTTGCTGCTAATCCCCAACCGCAACTCCCTTACGGCGGGGATTTATATTATATAAAGGTATAGAAAAAGACCCCCTCGCGAGAGGGGGTCTTTTATTGGAATGATTATTCCTCGTTGCCGTAGAGTTTGCCCAGTTTGACCAGGTGCTCGTAGCGAGCCACAGAAGCGGCTTCGGCTTTCGCAAACAGCTCTTCAGCGCGATCCGGGAAGGAACGGGTGAGGGAGGAGTAGCGAGCCTCGCCCAGAATGAATTCCTTGTAATCGCCGGTCGGCTCTTTGCTATCCAGCGAGAAGGGATTCTTGCCGTCGGCTTTGAGAGCGGGGTTGAAGCGGAACATATTCCAGTAGCCGCAGTCAACAGCTTTCTTCATCTCAGCCTGGCAGTTGGCCATGCCGCCTTTGATGGAGTGCATCTCGCAGGGAGCATAGCCGATGATGAGGGACGGACCCGGATAAGCTTCCGCTTCCGCGATCGCTTTCACGGTCTGGTTCATGTCGGCGCCCATAGCGATCTGTGCAACGTACACATAGCCGTAGGACATTGCGATTTCAGCCAAGGATTTCTTGGAGATCGCTTTACCGGCGGCAGCGAACTGTGCAACCTGACCGATCTGGGAAGCTTTGGAAGCCTGACCACCGGTGTTGGAGTACACTTCGGTATCGAACACCATGATGTTGACGTCTTCACCGGAAGCGAGGACGTGGTCAACACCGCCAAAGCCGATGTCGTAAGCCCAACCGTCGCCACCGAAGATCCAGACGGATTTCTTGGAGAGATATTCTTTGTCAGCGAGGATAACCGGAGCAGTCGGGCAACCGGCAGCAGCGGCTTTCTCGAGTTCAGCGACCAGCGCGTCGGTAGCAGCACCGTTCAGCTTGCCGTCGTTGATGGTATCCATATACTGTTTTGCAGCGGCTTTGAATTCGTCAGAAGCCTTGTCGGATGCTGCCATCTCTTCAACGAGGTCGATGAGACGGTTGCGGACAGCTTTCTGGCCGAGGTACATACCGAAGCCGTGCTCTGCGTTGTCTTCGAACAGGGAGTTCGCCCAAGCAGGACCCTGACCGTTCTTGTTGACGGTGTAGGGAGAGGTAGCCGCAGGGCCGCCCCAGATGGAGGAACAACCGGTAGCGTTGGAGATATACATACGATCGCCGAACAGCTGGGTGATGAGGCGCGCATAAGCGGTCTCAGCACAACCCGCACAAGAACCGGAGAACTCGAGCAGGGGCTGTTTGTACTGGCTGGCGATGACGGAGGTGCCGCAAACTTCGGGCTTCTCGGTAACGTTCGCCACCAGGTAATCGAACACAGGCTGCTGTGCATCCTGGCTCTCTCTGGCAACCATCTTCAAGGAGTTGGTCGGGCAGACGCCGACGCAGACACCGCAACCCATACAATCCATCGGGGAGACGGCGAGGGTGTAGGTGTATTCGGTTTTGACGATCGCTTTGGGAGCGAACTTGGTGTCGGCAGGCGCGGCCGCTTTCTCGTCGGCGTTCAGAGCGAACGGACGGATGGTAGCATGCGGACACACGAAGGAACACTTGTTACATTTTGCACAGGTGTTCGGATCCCATTCGGGAACCATAACGGCAACGCCGCGTTTCTCGTAGGCGGAAGCGCCGTGCTCGAAGGTGCCGTCTGCGTGATCCATAAACGCGGAAACAGGCAGGGAGTCGCCGTCCATCTTGGAAACGGGAACGAGGATGTTGTCCACCATCTTAACCAGTTTCGCAGGACCTTCGTTGGCAACAGCAGCAGCGTCGTCGGTAGCGTTCGCCCAGTCGGCAGGAACGTCGACCTTCACGAACGCGGACACGCCGGCGTCGATCGCGTTGTGGTTCTTCTCAACCACGTCCATACCCTTCTTGGAGTAGGATTTGGTAGCAGCATCTTTCATGTACTGCACAGCCTCTTCGATCGGCATCACTTTTGCCAGAGCAAAGAAGGAAGCCTGCAGGATGGTGTTGGTGCGTTTGCCCATGCCGACTTTCGCGGCGAGGTCGATCGCGTTAACGAGATACAGCTGAATGTTGTTTTCAGCGATATAGCGTTTGGTTTCCGCGTTCAGATACTTGTCCAGATCTTCAGCGGCCCACTGGCAGTTGATGAGGAACACGCCACCGGGTTTTACGTCGTTAACGATCTTGAAGCCCTTGAGCAGGTAAGACGGATTGTGGCAAGCCACGAAGTCAGCCTTGTTGATATAGTAGGGGCTCTTGATCGGCTTATCACCGAAGCGGAGGTGAGAAATGGTTACACCGCCGGTTTTCTTGGAGTCGTACTGGAAGTACGCCTGCACGTATTTATCGGTGTGGTCGCCGATGATCTTGATGGAGTTTTTGTTCGCGCCAACGGTACCGTCGCCGCCCAGACCCCAGAATTTGCACTCGATGGTGCCTTCTGCAGCGGTGCCGGGAGCGGGTTTCTCTTCGAGGGAGAGACCGGTTACGTCGTCTACGATGCCCAGAGTAAACTGCTCTTTGGGCTGGTCTTTCGCCAGTTCGTCAAATACAGCGAATACGCTGGACGGAGGCGTGTCTTTGGAACCCAGACCATATCTGCCGCCGGTAACGGTGAGACCGGTGCGGCCGACTTTCGCCAGAGCGGTAACAACGTCCATGTAGAGCGGCTCGCCCAGGGAACCGGGCTCCTTGGTACGGTCGAGAACAGCGATCTTCTTCGCGGTAGCCGGGATGGCTTCGGCGAGTTTCTCAGCGCTGAACGGACGATACAGACGCACTTTGACGAGACCGACCTTTTCGCCTTTCGCGAGCAGGTAATCGATAACTTCTTCAGCAACGTCGCAGAAAGAACCCATGGCAACGATGACACGATCAGCGTCAGCAGCGCCATAGTAGTTGAACAGTTTGTAGTCGGTGCCGAGTTTGGCATTGACTTTGTCCATGTACTTCTCAACGATAGCGGGCACTGCATCATAGTACTTGTTGCAGGCTTCACGATGCTGGAAGAAGATGTCGCCGTTCTCGTGAGAGCCGCGCATCACAGGACGATCGGGATTCAGAGCGCGTTTGCGGAATGCCGCAACAGCGTCCATATCGCACATCTCTTTGAGATCTTCGTAATCCCAGATCTGGATCTTCTGGATCTCGTGAGAGGTACGGAAGCCATCAAAGAAGTTGATGAAGGGAACGCGGCTTTCGATGGTCGCGAGGTGCGCCACAGCGCCGAGGTCCATAACTTCCTGGGTGTTGGTTTCAGCGAGCATCGCGAAACCGGTCTGACGGCAAGCATACACGTCGGAGTGGTCGCCGAAGATGTTCAGCGCGTGAGAAGCCACACAACGGGCGGACACGTGGAACACAGAGGGGAGCAACTCACCCGCGATCTTGTACATGTTGGGGATCATAAGCAACAGACCCTGAGAAGCGGTGTAGGTGGTGGTGAGCGCACCTGCGTTCAGAGAACCGTGCACAGTACCGGCGGCGCCGGCTTCGGACTGCATT